>NZ_VMBJ01000020.1:0-70194 GCF_010608305.1 Stenotrophomonas sp. AS012628
GAACGCGCCCACCGCTTCCGCCAGCGCATGCGCCTCCGCCTGCATCTGCGCTGTTCCCAGGTTGATCGGTAGCCGACCGATCTCCTGCTGCCACCTCGGGCGCAGGCTGCAGATCCCGGCCATGAGAGCCAAAGCCGACAGCGCCGCCGCCAGCGATGCAATGCGTCGCCAGGTGATCCGTTGTTGGCAGTCACGGTCTGGCTTGAACGAGGTATCTGTCATCACGACTCCGCCAACGCGGGCCACAGGCCGTGTCCAACGCTCATATGGCGGACAGGCTCCACTCGAATACGCTCCCATCCGCTCTTCCTGCGGTGCAGAAGGTAGAGGACGCGCATCGCCGTCCCTCCACTGCACAGATCCGAGGCGACCGATGCCATTGCCCAGTTCCCCTCCTGGCTGAACACAGGACGCTGCAGATAGACAACGCCCAGATCGGGATTGCCCGGGCCACCCGTGCATCCCTCGATGCCACGCGCACGCCGTTGCTGAAGCTCGTCCCACGTCATCCGTTGCGCTCGCACATGCGCAAGCTCAAACGCAAGGTCGGGTACGCGTACAGCCCGGCGGTTCGCAACCTGCAGCATCGACTCCAGATGCTGCTGCAGTTGAAAGGACGCCGCACTGTCATCATCACGCCATTCCACGACGCTGTGACGAACCTGGCAGACAGGGGCGGGGTCTCCTTCGCCACAGGTAGGCGCAGTCCATTCCATCACGACAAATGGCATGTCGGGCTCCCAGCCGCGCGGCTCGAAGTGTGCTGGCGCGACATCTTCCAGCGGCACTGCCGCGGTCGCGGATCCACTGTTACCGGTCAGCATCGGGGAGAAGATTCCCTTGATTGGAATCGGTGGTTCCGGCGGCTTCCCTGGTGGTGTCGGTCGCAGGTCGATGAGCTCTGCCATCACTTCGGCCTGCATCCGTGCCGTTCCCAGATTGATCGGAGGCGGGCCGACTGCCTGCCGCCATTGCGAGCGCATGCTGACGATCAGCGCTACGACTGCAACCATCGATAGAACGACCGTTGTGGCCAGGACGCGTTTCCGTGCAATGCGCTGTCGCATGAAGTTCCTGGAAGAAATGAAGCAGGTTGGGATATCGGCCGGGGACGTGACGCTACAGCGCTTGAATGACCTGCAGCAGATGGGTCGCATCTGGCGCGAGTTCCTGCGCGAGCCCGCCCAGCACCACGAAGAACAGCAGCAGGCCGAGCAGCGGCCAGATCGTGTGCGTCACGCATACCCGCCACCACCCCTGCTCGTGCATGCCCTGCATGCGCCGGTACAGGCCACTGGCGATGGCCGCGTCCACCAGCAATTCGGCCATCAGCACCGGTGCCGACCACACCACCCACACGCTCGCCAGCAGGACGGACGCCACCAGCGCGACGATGCCGAGGATCGCCAGCAACGGCAGGCCTGCTTCGTCTTCGGCCAGGCCGGTCAACGGCAGCTCACCGGCATCGCCGCCGCCGGCCTGCGCCGACTCATTCCACGAAGCTGACGCGCCGCCACCTCCAGAACGGCCACCGACGCCGCCCCACGGTGATTCCACGGCACTTCCGCGAGGCGAAGGGCTGCCACTGCCCACATCCGGCGACAGGCCATCCAGCACGTTGTCCCAGCGCCAGCGGATCCAGATCCACATCAGCAGCAGGAACACGCCATAGGCCAGCAATACGGCCATCGGGTAGCGAAGCAGCATCGCGTCGATGCCGGCCAGACGCAGCAGATGCGAGGCAAGAAAACCGGCCGCACCGGTCAGGGCCACGATCAGCGCCATCTGCAGGCATGGCCAGCCGCGTTCCCGCAGGTGTTGCCGTGCGCGCACAAGCTCACCGGCACGGTTCACCGGCAACTTCAGCGGGCTCCGCGCAAAGAAACGGGTGCGTTTCATCGGCGCCACCGGGTGCCGCGGATCGTGGAAGCTCAAGAACCTGATACAGCATGCGGACATCCTTGCCGGGCACGCGCGGGGGGTGTTGCGCGGATTCTACCGCGGCCGGGGCCTCTGTCCAGGCGACGGGCCGAGGCCATTGATCATCAACTGCGGTCGACGATCCGCACGATGCGACCGTCCTCAAAAGCGAACTCGCTGTGTCCCTGCAGTGCCAGTTCCGTACCCGCGCCGGGACCATCGGGAATGTCCTGCGCGAACACGCCACGCCAGCCGATGCTGGCCAGCACCACGCCATCCTTGAAGATCAGCTCCAGCAACCGCTGCTCGCGCTCGCGGAACAACGGCGCCGATTGCCGTGCCAGTTCGCCGAAGGCATCGATGCCTTCGGTGACCATCGTCAGCTGCCCACCGCTGTGGTTCTCGAAACGCACGTTATGCGCCAGCACCGCCAGCATGGCGTCGATGTCGAAGCGGTTGTAGGCCTGCAGGTAGTGCTCGATCAGATGGCGGCAGTGCGATTCGTCCACGGCGGTGTCCAGTCAGGGCCTGCGCCAAGTCTCCCGCGACCGTTCAGCCGTATCAAGGAGGCGCGGCGGCCTTCAGCAACTGCGCGGCCACCTGGTCGAACGGGGCGATGTCCTGCAGTGCGCGGCACATCGCCACCGCACCTTCCACACTGGCAATCACCAGATTGGCCAGCCCACCCGCGGCGACCGGATCGTGGCCGTCGGCGATGAACGCTGCGGCCAGATGGGCCTGCCAACGTGCGAACACTTCAGCAGCTGCTGCACGGGGCTGGCTCGGCACTGCCTCCACCGGCTCCTCCACGGCAGCGGCCAGTACCGGGCAGCCCGCCCGGAACCCGGAGCGCAGCAGGCGCTCGCGCCACATTGCCAGGAACTGCTGCAGGCCCTGCACCGCCCCTCCCTTCAACAGCTCGACGAGAAGCGCCTCCACCTTGTCGCCGGCCATGTAGGTGGCGCGCGCCAGCAGTTCCTGCTTGCCGCCAGGAAAATGGTGGTAGGTGGAGCCCAGCGGCGCCTCGGCCAGCTTGGTCACCTCACGAATGCTGGTGGCATTGAGGCCTACCCGCGCCAGCATCTGTGCTGCGGCATCAATCACCCGTTGCGGGGCATCAGAGGGTCGTGGGCTCACGGCGATCGCCTTGCTAAGACAGTCGTCATAGATTAGCGTACCGGCCGTTCTATAACAGTCGTCATAGCCATGAATCTCTGGTTCCGCCTGCTCCATCTGCTGCTTTGCAGCCTGTTCCGGCCGAAGCTGGAGGCCCCGTTCGGGGTCTCGCGCCTGCAGTTCCGTGTGCTGCCCAACGACCTGGACAGCAACCTGCACATGACCAACGGCCGCTACTGGAACATCTTCGATCTGGGCCGGCTGGACCTGATCCTGCGCATGGGCCTGGGCCGGGTGGCGCTGCGCGAGAAGTGGGCGCCGATCGTCGGTGCCGGCACCATCCAGTTCCGCCGCGAACTCAAGCCGTTCCAGCGCTTCACCCTGGAAACGCGCCTGGTGGGCTGGGTCGGCTCGCGCGGCATCATGGAGCAGCGCGTGCTGATCGGGCCCGAGCAGAAGATCGCCACCCGTGCGCTGCTGGTCACCGGCATCTACGACCGTCGCGCGCGCCAGTTCCTGGGCATGCCGAAGATGATGGAAGCGATCGGCGTGGTCGCCCCACCGTCGCCGTCGCTCAGTGCAGCCGCCGAGGCGTTGCTGGCGGCCGATGCCGCGTTGAAGCTGGACGATGCCTGAGGCACGTCACCCTACCTTCGGCATGTTCTTGGTCACGCAATGGATGCCACCTCCGCCGCCGGCGATCGCATCGATATCCACCTGTTCGATCACGCGGCCGGGATACAAGTCCTCCAGCAGTTCACGGCAGTAGCCATCGGCTGCGTCGTCACCGAACTGCGGCGCGACCACCGCGCCGTTGATCGGCAGGTAGTTGATATAGCCCGTCGCCAGATCGTCGTTGTCGCGGGTATGCACGTTGTCGCGCCCGTCCAGCGGCGGCGGCAGCGTATGCACCTGCAGGCGACGGCCATCGGCATCGGTGGCCTCGCGCAGGATCTGTAGATGTTCGCGGGTCAGGTCGTAGTCGTAGGACTCCGGATCATTGTCCAGGTTGGCAATCACTACACCCGGGCGCACGAAGCGCGCATAGAAATCCACATGCGCGTCGGTGATGTCCTCGCCGGCGATGCCGGGCAGCCAGATCACCTTGCGCAGGCCCAGGTGATGCTTCAGCTCGGCCTCGATCTCCGCGCGCGACCAGTCCGGATTACGGATGCGGTTCACCCAGCAGCTTTCGGTGAGGATGGCGGTGCCATGGCCGTCGACTTCGATGCCACCGCCCTCGCCCACCAGATCGCTTTCCAGCAGCGTCGCGCCGGTCACCTGTGCCAGCCAGGGCGCCACCGCGCCATCGTTGCGTGCGCTCTGCTTGCCTCCCCAACCGTTGAAGTTGAAGTCGACCAGCCCCAGCCCGCCCCTGTCGTTGGTGACGAAGCAACCGCCGTAATCGCGCACCCATATGTCATCCAGCGGCACCTCGAGGAACTCGATGTTGTCGCGGCCGCAGCGGTCCTGCGCCTGCTTCAGCTGCTCCGGGCGGCACAGCACGCTGACCGACTGGTGGCGGGCGATGGTACGGGCCAGCCGCGCCACGGCGGTGTTCACCGCATCGGCCTGCGCGCCCCACACCCGCGGTTGCGCGGCAAAGGCCAGAAAGACACGTTCCTGCGGCCCGTGCTCGTCCGGCATGCGCCAGGGGCCCGCAGCTGGCTCCGCTGCGGATACGCGAGCCGGCAGCCCCGCCAGACCGAGGGCGGCCAGGCCGCCAAGACCGGCGGCGCCCGCCAGCTGGGTGAGGAAGTGACGACGGCTGCTCATGACGGGCTCCAGGGCCGGTGTGGAATGGAAGCTATGCTGCGCTTGCCCATCCATAAGAACAAACGATAGATTCAGCCATCAATTGAACAGTTTTACTTACCTGAAATGCTCAAGCATTGGCCACCGCTGAACGCGTTGCGTGGTTTCGAGGCCGCCGCCCGCCTGGGTAGTTTCCACAGGGCCGCCGAGGAACTGCATCTGACCCAGTCGGCCATCAGCCAGCAGATCCGGGGCCTGGAAGCCTCGCTGCAGCAGCCGTTGTTCTTCCGGCAGGGCCGCAGCGTCACCCTCACCGACGCCGGCATCGACCTGCTGGAAACCACCCAGTCCCTGCTGCGGCAGCTGGCCAGTGGCATCCGCCGGCTCGATCAGTACCGCAAGCCGAATCAACTGATCGTCAACACCAGCCCGGCCTTTGCGCGCCATTGGCTGGTGCCACGCCTGGCCGGGTTCCATCGCCTGCATCCCGGTGCCGACCTGTGGCTGCTGACCAGCGAGGAAGCGCCGGACATGACCACGCAGACGCTGGACGTAGCGGTACGCGATGACCTCGACTCACAGGCGCAGTGCCAGCACCGCGTGCTGCTGCAGGACCGCCTCTATCCGGCCTGCCATCCGGCCCTGCTCGCCACACCGGTGCACGAACGACTGACCCTGCATGGCGAGCGCGAAATGGATTGGAGCCAATGGCAGGTGCAGGGCGGCACCGATGTCGGCCAGCGCCGTGAGGGCATGAATTTCTCCGAGCCCGGGCAGCTGCTGGATGCCGCATGCCAGGGCCTGGGGATTGCCCTGGTCAGCGAGCTGCTGGCGGCACGCGCCTGCGAGCAGGGCCTGCTGCAGCCGCTGGATGAGGCACGCGTGCGTGGTCCGCGCTGGAGCTGGCTGGTGCATGAGGACAGCACCGCCGATCCGCTGGTGATCAGTTTCTGCGAGTGGCTGCTGGCGAGTCTGCCCGCGGGAGCTACTTCTGCTGCAGCGCGCGCTTGACCGCCGCTTCGGCCAACGGCGCCATCACTGCATAGCCCTTCGCCGTGGGATGCACGCCATCCTCGGCCAGCTGCGGATCGAGGCCACCAGCCGCATTGGCCATCGGCGTGTAGTAGTCCAGATAGACCAACTGCTTCGCCTCGGCATAGCGCTTCAACGCCGTATTCAATGCGCGCACCTTCGGCGCAGGCGTGATGCCCGGCATCCACGGGTACTCGCTCACCGGCAGCACGGAGGCCAGCACCACGGCGATGCCATGTGCACGGGCCAGCTCCATCATCGCGTGCAGGTTGTCTTCGATCATCGCCTGCGTGGACGGGCCGGTGTTGCCGGCGATGTCGTTGGTGCCGGCCAGGATCACCACCACCTGTGGCTTCAGTGCCAGCACGTCCTGCGGGAAACGCACCAGCATCTGCGCCGTGGTCTGGCCACTGATGCCGCGGTTGAGCCAGCCCTTGCCGGGGAAGAAACCGGCACTGCCTTCCCTGCCCCAGCCCTCGGTGATGGAGTCACCGAAGAACACTACGCGTGGCTGGCCCGGCACTGCCGCAGGCAGTCGCGCGTTCGCGTCACGATAGCGTTGCAGCTGCGGCCAATCGGCCAGGCGCTGCTGCATGAAACGAATTTCGTCGGGGCGCAGCTGGTCGATCGGCGTCTGCAGCAGCGGATTGACTGCGACGGCTTCTGCAGCGCCCAGCGGAGAAGCCAACGCGAGGCCCAGCGTCACGACGGTGGCAGCGGCAAGCTCAACAGATCCACGCATGCGAGTACTCCTGAAATCATCTTCCGCAGTCTAACGCCCCGCCCTGTGCTCAGCGTGCAGCCGCAAGCGCCGCCACACCCGTGACTTTCGCCGGCATCCACATGCCCGGCGTCCAGCCGCTGGCAGCCAGGATCGCCTTCGGGTTGTCCTGCTGGATCAGCGCACGCACCGCATCACGCTTGTCCTTGGCCTGCAGGTAATAGGCCTTGGCGATGCGGTAGCCCACCCAGTACCCGAGGTCGTAAGGCTCCTGCGAGCCCGGCTTGTAGTTGTACAGCCATGGCGACAGATCGGTGCTGTCCAGATCCAGCGCGAACGCGCTTTCGATATGCACTTCCCGGCCACGGGTCCAGGCCGCGTGGCGCCCGTTGCCGACGTTGCCGGAAATCAGTTCGGCGATGAACTCGGCGATGCCCTCCCCCAGCGAAACACGCAGCACCGTCGCATGCGGGTCGCCCGGCTCGAAGTCGGTCAGGCCCGTCTGCTGGATGTGCACGTACTCGTGCGCAATCACGTGCACGAAGCGGTCCTGCACATTGGGATTCATGAAATCGGCTGCGCACAGCGCTTCCAGGCCGATGATCACCCCGCTTTTCGAGGTCAGCCCGACCGGACGGCCACGGCCCACCGCGATGGTCACCGGCGGAAACGCAGCCTGCGGGTAGATCGCCTGCAGGTTGGAAAACACCTGCGTCAGGCGTTGTTTCACCGCTGGCAGTTCGGCCAGGCAGCTTCGTCCCTGCGCATACAGTTCCGGCTGGTTGGCGATGGACTCGGCAATGCGCTCGGGGGTGACCCGGCGCGCCTTCGCCAGTTCGGCCAGGCCCGCCGAACCCTCGGCCATGTATCCACGCAACTGCGCAACGCTGGGTTTGCCACCTGCGTTGTCGTACAGCGCGTAGAAGCGACTGACATCGTCAGTGACAATCTGAGGCCCGGCCGGTACCGCCGCCGTGGCCATGCCAACTGCCCCGGCACAGGCCAGGGCCAACAGGCCGCGCAGGATCATGGACATCGCTCCGTCCTTGGTGGAGTGCAGGCGAAGCGCGCAATCTATCACCCCGGCCCGGCCGCCGCAGCAAGCAGATGCGGGCACTCCGGCGCTGTGCCAGACTCGATTCGGCACCTGCCACGGAAGATGGAGCACCCCGCGATGATGATCGTTCCCGCGTACTGGGCTGAAGCCCGCCTGCAGGCCCGCCTCCGTGGCCGGCCGGTGGTGGTGCGCCGCTTCGGCTGGTCCGACGAAGGCCCTGCAGAGGCGCAGGTGCACGCCGACCGCCGCGCCAACGAAGCCCTCAATGCCATCCTCGCCGGGCAGGCGCTACCGCGCCGCGAAGTGCGCAGCAACTACGGCGTGGAGGGCGTGCCGATCCGCGAGCAGATCGTGCAGCGCGACGGCGACGTCATCATCACCCGCAACAGCTATGGCGCACTGTGCCTCAACAGCCCGGACGTGCTGTTCGCCGACATCGACCATGCGCAGCCGCCAGCCGGCTGCGTGATGCCGGCCATTGTTGCGGCGGTCGTGCTGCTTGCCGGCGCCGTCACCGGCACGCTGCTGTGGCACTGGCTGGTGGGGCTGGTGCTGGGAGTGGCGGCGGTAGTTCTGGTCAATGCCGCATTGCTGTTGCGCCGCAGGCAGCGTCTGGCCGCCGCCGGGGGTGCCGAAGGGCTTGCGCTGCGGCGCGTGGAAGTCTTCAGCGAACAACACCCCGACTGGCATCTGCGCGCTTACCGCACGCCTGCGGGACTGCGCGTGCTGGCGATGCATGCCACCTTCTCGCCCGAGGACGAGCAGCTGCAGGCGTTCTTCAAGGCACTGGGCACCGACACCTTGTACGCGCGCATGTGCCGACTGCAGCACTGCTTCCGTGCGCGGCTGACACCGAAGCCGTGGCGCGTCGGCCTGCGTTATCGCATCCGCCCGCCGGTGGCCGCGTGGTCCGCCGAACAGGCCAACAACCCGGATCGTCTGGCCTGGATTGCGGAGTACGAAAAGAAGAGCGCCGGCTTCGCGGCCTGCGCTTATCTACGCAGTTTCGGCGATACCACCCGGGTGCATGCCAAGGCAGAACATGTGCGCGACCTGCATGACCGGCTGTCGCGCGCGCAGGACCGCCTACCGCTGGCGTGAGGGCGGGTACTCAGTCAGCGCTCTGCACGAACGGCTGCCCTGCCAGGGTAGTGCCCAGCCGCACCGCGATCTGTTGACCGTCCTTTTCGAAGATCGTCGCACATTGCTTTCCATCCTTCTGGCATCCGACTTCCGGAAAGCCGTCCAGCGACTCCGGCGCGCCCTGCGCAGGTTTTGCCCGCCAGCCTGCGGCATCCAGCAGGCGCTTGGCCTTGGCGTAAGGCATGCCGGCGATGATCCCCAGCTGCGCCAATTCGGTGGGCAATGGCTGCGCACCTGCAGTTGAGACCAGGACCAAGGACAACGTTGCAGCAAGAAGGATGGCTTTCATTGCACCGACCTGGAACGAGCTATCAGGTTCAGCCTAGACCATTTGCGCGGCGTGCGAATGTGCCGGTAACACGTCGTTACCGAGTCTCCACAGTTGATTGCAGAGCACCTGCAACTGTTTACAGGCCAACGGATAGCCGAGCGTGGGCTCGGCTCTACAGCAGGATGCAGGAAGGCCGCCCGAAGGCGGCCTTCTGCAAAGCGGTCGAGCAGGCTCGACGCTACTTGGCGTTCTTCACGTAGGTGTCGAACCAGTTCAGCATTTCCGCCACCAGCTGCTCGTTCGATTCCAATGCGGTGTACCAGTGCGGTTCGTTCGGCAGCATCACCAGGCGGGTGGTGCCGCCGTTGCCGCGGATCGCCTGGTAGAGCTTGCGCGACTGGAACGGCTCGGTGCCCGGGTTGGCGTCGTCTTCGCCATGGACCAGCAGCAGCGGCAGCTTGATCTTGTCGGCATAGAAGAACGGCGAGGCCTTCAGGTACACGTCCTGCGCCTGCCAGACAGAGCGGCGTTCGTTCTGGAAGCCGAACGGGGTGAAGGTCTTGTTGTACGAACCACTGGTCGCCACACCGGCCTTGAACAGCTTGGTGTGCGCAATCAGGTTGGCGGTCATCAGGCCGCCATGGCTGTGACCGGTCACGCCGATGCGGTTGCGATCGACCACGCCCATGTCCACGGCCTTGTCCACCGCCGCCTTGGCGTCGGCTTCCAGCTGCTCCAGGTAGGTGTCGTAGGCGTTCTTCGGGTCACCCACGATCGGGAACGAGGCGTTGTCGATGATCGCGTAGCCGGCCAGCAGCATCAGGCGGTACGGCTGCAGGCGGGTGAAGGTCTGCTGCGAACCGGACACCTGGCCGGCCTGCGCGGCGTTGGCGAAGTCGGCCGGGTACGCATACAGGATCGCCGGCACGCGCTGGCCCTCCTTGTAGCCCGGCGGCGTGTACAGGGTGAACGACAGGTCCACGCCGTCGGCGCGCTTGTAGGTCACCAGCTGCTTCTTGATCTGGCGCACTTCCGGGGTCGGGTCGACCAGCTTGGTCAGCGCGGTCGTGGTGGACGCGAACTGCGCCTCGCCGGCCTTCGCGTCGGCCACCGCCTCACCCTGCTGGCGGATGAAGGCATTCGGCGGATCGATCACCGACTGGTGCCAGGTCAGGTAGCGCCCCGGCGTGTTGCTGAAACCGAGGAACTGTTCGTAGGCATCGGCACTGCTGCGGAACAGGCGCTCGCTCTTCAGCGTGCCCAGGTCCAGGCGGTCCAGGAACGGACGGTCGCCCTGCGGCGACGCGCCACGGCCGCTGAGGAACACATGGTTGCCCTCACGGCGCACGACCTGCGCGCCATTCGACAGGCGGGTGAAGACCAGGTTGCCGGGGTTGCCGTACAGCTCATCGCTGGACATGTCCCACAGCAGGCGGCCTTCCTTCTTCGGCTGGTCCACATCGACGATGCGGGTCTGCATCCAGTGGCGGTTCTCGTCGTTCTCGAACTGGAACGCCACGGACGGATCGGCGGACCACGCAAAACCTTCAAAGCGCTGCGTAGTGCGGGTGATTTCGGTCGGCTTGCCGTTGAACGGCGCCTTCAGCATCAGCACGCGATCGCGATGCGGCACGTTGACCTTCCAGTCGCCCTTGTCCAGCGCTTCGGCATAGACCAGGGTGGCCGGATCGGTGGCACGCCAGTCGAAACCGCGCGGACCTTCCGGTACGCCGTGCACCGGCACGCGGTCGGCCAACGGCAGGCTGGCGATCGGCGTGGACTTGCCGCTGGCGATGTCCAGCACGGCCACGTCGTTGGCGAAGCGCTGGTAGGTCACCGCATGCGAATACGGTGCCTTGATCGATTCGGTCAGCACGTGCACGCCATCGGGCGCGGCGCTGACTTCATTGAACAGCGCCGGTTGCCCGACCGGGCGCACGCGGTTGGCGACGGTATCGACCACGGCCAGCTGCGAAGTACCGTAATAGGCGAACAGCTTCTCGTCATGGACGCTGGTCAGCGTGTCGCGGGCTTCGTAGGTGCTGCTTTCGCCGCTGCTGCCCAGCGACTCCTGCGCGTCCGGACCGGTCGGCACGCCGCCATTGGACGGCGCCGGGCCCTGATTGGCCGGGACCAGCTTCACCAGCAGATTCTGGCTGCCGCCCAGCCACTGCACGGTGTAGCCGAAGATCGGGTTCAGCTGCACGTTCGGCACCTGCTTCACCTGGCCGGTGGCCGCATCGCCCACCCACAGCTGCACGCTGGTATCGACCGCATTCTGGAAGGCGAAGTGGCTGCCATCGGCCGACCACAGCGCGCCGGTGGCGCAGCCCTGCGGCAGGTTGACCTTGGTCTCCTTGCCGCTGCCGATATCGACCAGGGTGAAGTCGGCCACGCAGGCCGGAATGCCGTAGCCACCGGGGGTGTCATGGCGGCTGCGGTTCTTCGGTTCCAGGCGCACGCCGGCCAGCTTCAGATACGGCTGGGCGACACGGCTGATCGAAGGGTAGGTCTGCGCAGTGGTCAGCAGCAGGCGCTGCCCCCCCGGGGCCACGTTCGGCGCTGGCGGCGGCGGCGCCTTCAGCACCTTGAGCAGGTGTTCCGGTGGCTTGGCGTAGTCGGCAAGCGCCGGGCCAGCGGCCAGCAGGCCGGCGGTGGCGACGGCAACGGCCGCCGCCAGAGAGGTTCGACGGATCAGCATCCTTATCCCCTGGAGTGTGAATGGGTACCCGGAATCGGGCATGGACCCGAATCTAGCACCGCAGGGGTTGTCGTGAATGGGCCGGAAGGGCTAGTGGCCGGATGGGGCAAAGTGCAGCTCCGGGAGGTGCCGGGGAACTGCCGGCACCTGCCAGGCATGGCTTGGCACTACTGCTGCGCGTGCAGGTCCCAGGTGGCCAGGTAGTCGGGGTCGACCACGATCATGCCACTGGTGTGCATGCGGTACTCCCCGGGCTCGGCTGGCTGGTACTGGTCCAGCATCGGCGGCAGGTAGCGCTCGTGGCCATCATTCTCGTCGGCCAGCACCACGCCCTCGTCGGCGCTGATGCGCAGCACCGTGCCGGCATACTGCTCCAGCCCCTTTACCTGGCCGTCGCCGCCATAGCGGGTCACCCCTACCAGTACGACCTTGCCGATCATTTCCTCGACCTTGGCGTCGTCCAAGGGCGGCAGCATGGGAGTGAATTCGTCGCTCATCGGTGCACCTCCGTAGCCTGCAGGACATCGTGGATGAGGTTTCCGCTTCGCAGTGCGCGTCGCTGGCAGCCGAGCAAATGCCCGGCCTGAAGCCTCTGCATCGAGAGTGCCAGTACGCCCATGAACCCAAGGGTTCCTGGAGCACGATGCTGCCATCACAGGCGGAAGGGACAGGTGAAGGCCGAACTCGGTCCTCGCCGATCAGGGGGTTGCACCTGCGCCACGCTAGAATGCGCCCATGCGCACCGTACATGCCCTCCGCTACATCACTCCCTTGCGGGAAGGTGGCTCCCTGCCGGCCGTGGTCGAGACCGACGACGACGGCATGGCCGTGCTGAAGTTCCGTGGCGCCGGCCAAGGCCCGAAGGCGCTGATCGCCGAGCTGATCGCCGGCGAAATGGCGCGCACGCTGGGCCTGCCGATTCCGGAAATCCTGTTCGTGGAGCTGGACCGCGAGTTCGCCCGCACCGAACCGGACCCGGAAATCCAGGAGCTGATCCGTGCCAGCGAGGGCCTGAACCTGGGCCTGGACTACCTGCCCGGTGCGATCAACTACGACCCTGCGGCGATGCCGGTGGATGCCGATCTGGCCTCGCGCATCGTCTGGTTCGATGCGCTCACCAGCAATGTCGATCGCACCACGCGCAATCCGAACCTGATGGTGTGGCATCGAAAGCTGTACCTGATCGATCACGGTGCGGCCATGTACTTCCATCACGACTGGGCCAACGCCGGCGATGCCTGCGAAAAGCCGTTCGTGCTGATCCGCGACCACGTGCTGCTGTCGTTCGCCAGCCGCATCGCCGAGGTGGATGCCGAACTGGCCGCGCGCCTGACCGATGCCGAGATCGAGCGCATCGTCGGCCTGGTGCCGGACAGCTGGCTGGTCAACGAGCCGGCATTCGACAGTCCGCAGGCCTATCGCCAAGGCTACGTCGACTATCTCAAGCATCGCCTGAAAGTGCGTGCGGTGTTCGTGCAGGAGGCCATCCGTGCCCACGCTGCACACGTATGACTACGCGGTCATCCGCGTGGTACCGCGGGTGGAACGCGAGGAATTCATCAACGTCGGGGTGATCGTCTCCTGTCCTGGCGCGCGTCATCTGGAGGCGGCCATCGAGATCGATCCTGCGCGCCTGCGCGCCTTCGCGCCGGCGCTGGACCAGGAGGCGCTGCAGCCGTGGCTGGATGCGATCGTGGCCATCTGCCGCGGCGACGCCAGCGCCGGCCCCATCGCGCAGCTGCCCGCGCGAGCGCGCTTCCATTTCCTTACCGCCAAGCGCAGTTCGGTTGTGCAGATGTCGAGCACGCATGTGGGCCGCACTGCGGACCCGGCGGGTGTGGTGGAACACTTGATGACGAAGATGGTGCGGGTACCGGCACCAACCGCGTAGCGGCAACTGGTAGAGTCGACTGTTAGTCGACTAACGCGCGCAGCGCGGGCTCTTCGGCGGCATCGAGAAAGGCAGTCGACTGACAGTCGACTCTACCCGGTCGATTTTACCCAGTCGGTCCCATCACCATGCGCGTTCGCCTGCGGATTCAAGCTCGCTCAACGGCCAGCGGCACCATCCATACGGATGGTCACCGATCTGCGCGGCAAGACCGGCTCGAACGGGATTTGCCAGAATGTAGCAAGCGTGCCTGTGAAGCGACGCATCACTGCGGATTGCATGATCGTAATAGCCAGCCTGCCAGATTGCACCCCGGCTCCCTCGCCGCCGGTTGATTAGAAAGCTGCTGCGCGCCTTGAAGCGCTGCACGCAGTAGCCCAACGAGTGACTGCGAAGTTGAGCCAGCCAGTGAATGTGATCCGGCATGATGATCCAGGCAAGTGATGCAGTCAGGCCTTCCCGATCCATCGATCCGAGGAGCTGCATGGCAAGGTGGGCATTGGCAGGGCAATCGAATACGCGATAGCGATTCCGGCACACCATGGTGATGGTGTAGACATTGCCGGCGATGGATCGCCGCCCGGAAAGCAGTTGGGGACTTGGCATGAGTTCGAGAATGCCCGCCCGCATGGATTTCCGGCATCGGTTCCCTGCCAATGCCAGAATCAGGGATCCTCTCGATACAGCGTCAGGGTATGTGGAGTCGCCTGGGTGGAGTCGCCCGGGTAGAGTCGACTGTTAGTCGACTATCGCGCGAAGCGCGGGCTTTCCAACGCGGAAGAGAAGAGCGGTCGACTAACAGTCGACTCTACCCAGTCGACTCTACCCAGCCGGCTTTACCCGTCGGCCCTATCTCGGCAACGCAAACGCCATCACGTAATCGCCGTTCGGGGTTTCCATGAAATGGTGGCCGCCGGCCATGATCACTACGTACTGGCGCCCGCCCTGCTCGTACACCATCGGATTGGCCTGGCCGCCCGCGGGCAGCTTGGCATGCCACAGTTCCTTGCCGGTCTTCAGGTCAATGGCACGCAGCAGGTCATCGGTGGCAGCGGCGATGAAGATCAGGCCGCTGGCGGTGATCACCGAACCACCATTGTTCGGCGTGCCGATCTCGATCGGCAGGCCGGAACGGATGCCGAACGGTCCGTTGCCGCGCGCACTGCCGAATGGACGGTCCCACAGCAGCTTGCCGGTACGCAGGTCGATGGCACGGATACCGCCATAGGGCGGCTGCTTGCACAGCAGGCCGGTGAACGGCAGCCGCCAACCAGCGTTGACCTGGATGCCATACGGCGTGCCCACCTGCGGGTCGCCCGCGCCTTCTGCACCGCCCTTGTCGAACCGGATCTTCTCGCGTGGCAGCCAGCCCAGCCGGTCGGCCTCGGCGCGTGGCACCAGCCTGTTGTAGTTGGGCATGTCGTTGTAGTTGGCCACGATCACGCCGCGGCGCGTATCGATGGACACGCTGCCCCAGTCCGAGCCGCCGTTGTAGCCAGGGTACTCGATGGAATGGCGCTCGCTGCTCGGCGGCGTGTAGAAGCCTTCGTAGTACGCCTTGCGGAACTGGATGCGGCAGACCAGCTGGTCGATCGGGGTGATGCCCCACATGTCGCGCTCGGTCAGGTCATGTTCGCGGCGCAGCGTGTGGTACAGCGAAAACAGCTGGGTGGGTGAACGCTGCTCGGGTTCGACGCCGCCGACCGGCACCTTGCGCTCTTCGGCGGCGGTAAGCAGCTGGCCGTTGCGGCGATCGAGGATATAGAGGTCGCCCTGCTTGGTCGGCAACAGGATCGCCGGCACCTTGCCCGCCGCCGTCGGGTAGTCGATCAGGCTGGCCTGCGAACCCAGGTCGTAGTCCCACACATCCTTGCGCACCGCCTGGAAATGCCAGACCGGCTTGCCGGTGGCCACGTCGATCGCCACCAGCGAGGTTGCATAGCGGTTCTGGCTCTCCGTGCGCGAGCCACTCCAATAGTCTCCCGCAGAATTGCCCAGCGGCAGGTAGACCAGCCCCAGTGCTTCATCACCGGTGGCGGTGGTCCACATGTTGGGTGTGCCGCGCGTATAGGTCTGCTCGCGCGGCGGCAAGCCGCTGCGCTCGGGCTGGTCCATGTCCCATGCCCAGCGCAGCTTGCCGGTGATGGCATCGTAGGCCTGGATCACGCCCGAGGGCGCATCGCGGCGCTGTCCGTCGAGCACCTGATGACCGGTCACGATCACGCCGCGCACGATGGCCGGCGGCGAGTTGATCGACACGTAACCCGGTGGCACCTCGCCCATGCCCAGAGTGATGTCGACCTGGCCGTTGTTACCGAAATTCGCGCAGGGACGGCCGCTGTCCGCGTCCACCGCGATGATGCGACCGTCCAGCGTGCCTTCGATGATGCGCGCCCAGCATGCCGGACGACTGCCCGGTGCAACACTGCGGGTGATGCTGGGCGGCGGTTCCGGCAGCGCCAGATCAGCGGCGACATCGGCCAATGCCGCATCAGCAACGGTCGGCGTGCTGGGCTGCTCGTAATAGCTCACACCGCGACAGGCAGCGGTATAGGGAATCGAAGCATCCTTCACCCTTGGATCGAACCGCCACAGCTCCTTGCCGCTGGCGGCGTCGAGTGCGATCAGGCGGTTGCGCGCGGTGCACAGGTACAGGCGATCGCCAATCTTCAGCGGCGTGGTTTCCGCGCCCCAGCGCTTCTTCGGCATATCGCCGGTACGGAACTGCCAGGCCGGTTGCAACGTGGCGACATTGGCCGGGGTGATCTGCTGCAGCGGCGAATAGCGGGTGGCCGCATTGCTGCGGCCCCACGCCGGCCAGTCGCCCTCGGCGGGCTGGTCAGCCGGCTGCAGGCCCGTGGTATCGCGCGTAGGTTCCAGTCCGGCGCTGACCGCGCCTTCCGGGAACGGCAGGTGCCCGTCCACTTCACCATGCGGCGCAAAGGCCAGGCCGAAGGCAGCTACGAACACCAGCATCAGCACGCCCGCCACGCTGCGCGACAGGCGCTTGGACACCGGTTCGCGCAGGGTCGGTGCGAGCAGCGCCACCACGATGCCCAGGGCCGTAACGAGGCCCAGACGCGGCACCCAACGCCAGTAGTCGCTGCCCGACTCCCACCAGGTCCACAGCAGTGTGCCGATGAACACCAGCGCGTACAGCAGCGCGCCGCTGCGACGGTTGCCGAACAGCAGGAGGCCGCTGGCCAGCAGGCCGAGCCCGGCGATGGCGTAGTACGCCGAGCCGCCAAGGCTGAGCAGCCATGCGCCGAGCCCGCCGATGACCAGGCCGAGCACGACCAGCAACAGCGACAGCACGGTCACCAGCGGATGGCGCGGGGTTCGGACAGGAGCAGGATCGGACGGCGGCGTGACGGACATCGTCGATCTCCGGGGGCAGCATGCGCCCTTATCCCACCGCCGGCGTGAAGCGCGCGCGTATGTGTGGCGTCCGGTTACGACGACGCCGGCACAGGGCCGGCGTCGTCGGGTACTTCAGGCTCGCGGCAGGATCACTCCTGCGCGGCGTCCTCGCTGCTGGCCGCAGCCGGGGCGCCGTCGGTCGTGGCCGGGGCGGCAGCCGCCACCTCGTCCTCGTCCTCTTCGATGGAGGCATCCATGCGCTCCACCGCCTGCAGCTTCTCGTCCTTGGACAGGCGGATCAGGGTGACGCCCTGGGTGTTGCGGCCGACGCGGCTGATTTCCGAGCCACGCGTACGCACCAGGGTGCCGCCATCGGAGATCAGCAGGACTTCGTCGCTGGAGCCCATCAGCACCGCGGCGACCAGCTTGCCGTTGCGCTCGGTGGTCTGGATGCCGATCACGCCCTGCGTACCACGGCCCTTGCGCGGGTAGTCCGGCAGCGGGGTGCGCTTGCCATAGCCGTTCTCGGTGGCGGTGAGGATGTACTGCACGCTGGCGTCGTCAGCGCCGTCGATCACCGCATCGCCATTGGCGGCGGCTTCTTCGACACCGTTGTCGTCCTCGTTCTCGTCCTCGATGCCACCGGCACTTTCGGCCACGATCAGGCTGACCACTTCCTCGCCGGCCGGCATCTTGATGCCACGCACGCCGGTCGCGGTACGGCCCATCGAGCGGACCTTGTCCTCGCCGAAGCGCACGGTCTTGCCGTTGGAGGCGAACAGCAGGATGTCGCGCTCGCCGTCGGTCAGGCCGACGCCAACCAGCGCGTCGCCCTCGTCGAGGTTGATCGCGATCTTGCCGCGGGCCAGACGGAAGGCGAACTCGCCCAGCGGGGTCTTCTTGACCGTACCGTTCTTCGTGGCGAAAAACACGAACTGGCCATCGGCGTACTCGCGCACCGGCAGCACGGCCTGCACGCGTTCGCCCGGTTCCAGCGGAATCCAGTTGATGATCGGACGGCCACGAGCGTTGGAACCGGCTTCGGGCAGCTGGTAGACCGGCAGCCAGAACACCTTGCCCGAACTGGTGAAGGTCAGCAGCGTGTCATGCGTGTTGACCAGCCACAGCTGTTCGATGAAATCCTCTTCCTTGGTCGCCGCCGCACTACGGCCACGGCCGCCACGGCGCTGCGCGCGGTACACGCTCACCGGCTGGCGCTTCACGTAACCGGCGTGCGACACGGTGACCACCACGTCTTCCGGCGCGATCAGGTCGAGGATGTCCAGGTCTTCTTCGCTGTGGCGGATCTCGGTACGACGCTCGTCGCCGAACTCGGCCTTGACGCTGACCAGCTCTTCGCGGATCACCTGCAGCAGGCGGTCGGGGTCTTCCAGGATGTGGATCAGCCCGGCGATCACTTCCAGCAGCTGCTTGTACTCGTCGGTCAGGCGGTCCTGCTCCAGCCCGGTCAGGCGGTGCAGGCGCATTTCCAGGATCTGGGTGGCCTGGATCTCGGTCAGCTGGTAGCCGCCCTCGATCAGGCCCACGCCCTTGGGCAGGTCTTCCGGACGCGAGGCTTCGGCACCGGCGGCGCCCAGCATCGCACCGACCAGGCCCGGCTCCCACACGCGCGCCAGCATGCGCTCGCGTGCTTCGTTCGGGTTCGGCGAGGTCTTGATCAGTTCGATCATCTCGTCGATGTTGGCCAGCGCGACGGTCAGGCCTTCCAGCACGTGGGCACGGGCACGCGCCTTGCGCAGCTCGAACACGGTGCGGCGGGTGACCACTTCGCGACGGTGGCGGACGAACGCCTCCAGCATCTGCTTGAGGTTCATCAACTGCGGGCGGCCATCGACCAGCGCCACCATGTTGATGCCGAACACCGATTCCATCTGCGTCTGCTGGTACAGGTTGTTCAGCACAACCTCGGCAGATTCACCGCGCTTGATCTCGATGTAGATGCGCATGCCGTCCTTGTCGGACTCATCGCGCAGCTCGCTGATGCCTTCGATCTTCTTTTCCTTGACCAGCTCGGCGATCTTCTCGATCAGACGCGCCTTGTTCACCTGGTAAGGAATCTCGGTGACGATGATCGATTCGCGGCCGTTGTCGGCCACTTCGATATCGGCCTTGGCACGGATGCGCACGCGGCCACGGCCGGTGCGGTAGCCGGCGACGATGCCGGCGGTGCCATTGATGATGCCGGCGGTCGGGAAATCCGGACCCGGGATGTATTCCATCAGGCCGTCGACGTCAATTTCCGGGTTGTCGATCAGCGCGATGCAGGCGTTGATCGATTCGCTCAGATTGTGCGGCGGGATGTTGGTCGCCATGCCCACCGCGATACCGGCCGAACCATTGACCAGCAGGTTCGGGAACCGGGTCGGCATGACCGTCGGCTCCAGTTCCTTTTCGTCGTAGTTGGGCTGGAAATCGACGGTTTCCTTGTCGATGTCGGCCATCAGCTCATGCGCGAGGCGCGACATGCGCGCTTCGGTGTATCGCATCGCTGCGGCGGAGTCGCCGTCGATGGAGCCGAAGTTACCCTGGCCATCGACCAGCATGTAGCGCAGCGAGAACGGCTGTGCCAGGCGCACCAGCGTGTCGTACACCGACTGATCGCCATGCGGGTGGTACTTACCGATGACGTCACCGACGATACGCGCCGACTTGAAGTAGGGCTTGTTGCTGTGCGCGTTCAGTTCATTCATCGCGAACAGCACGCGGCGATGCACCGGCTTGAGGCCGTCGCGCGCATCCGGGAGCGCGCGGCCCACGATCACGCTCATGGCGTAATCGAGGTAGCTCTTGCGCATCTCGTCTTCCAGGTTGACCTGGATGATTTCCTTGGCGGTTTCTGCCATTCGGGTTCCGTTGTCTGGTAGCGGTCCAGTCCGGCGCAGCCCTCTGCGGGAGGGGGTCGTGCCGGAACCTCGATTCAACCTGTGGATACTACCACAACAGGCCGTTTTCCGCCTCCCTTTACGGGGATTTTACCGGCACAAATCAGGAACTTAGGGCCCCATACCGCCCCTGTAGAGCCGAGCCCATGCTCGGCTGCGGCGGATTCGCTGGCTGAGCCGAGCGTGGGCTCGGCTCTACAGACATCCGCGACCCTGCCCGCCTCAGCCGCCGAAGGCGGCGCGCATGTTGTCGGCGGTCGGGTTCAGGATCACGCCGCGCTCGGTCACGATGGCATCGATCAGCTCGCCCGGAGTGACGTCGAACACCGGGTTCCAGGCGGCGATGCCCTCGGCCACGGTGCGGGTACCGCCCACGCCGTACAGCTCGCCCGGATCGCGCTGCTCGATCTCGATCTGGCTGCCGTCCACAGTTTCCATGTCCACCGTCGAGGACGGCGCCACGACCATGAACTTCACGCCGTGGTGGCGCGCGGCAATGGCCAGCTGGTAGGTACCGATCTTGTTGGCGGTATCGCCATTGGCGCAGATGCGGTCCGCACCCACGATCACCCACTGCACAGCACCGGTCTTCATCAGGTGCGAGGCGGCCGAATCGGCAATCAGGGTGGCGTCGATGCCATCCTGCTGCAGCTCCCACACCGTCAGGCGCGCGCCCTGCAGCCACGGCCGGGTCTCGCCGGCGAACACGCGGGCAATGCGGTGCTGGGCCATGCCGGCACGGATCACGCCCAACGCGGTACCGAAGCCGGCGGTGGCCAGCGAGCCGGTGTTGCAATGGGTCAGCACGCCGCTACCGGCCTCGATCAGGCCGGCGCCCAGCGCACCCATGTGGCGGTTGGCGGCCAGGTCTTCCTCGGCGATGGCCTGCGCCTCCGCTGCCAGCAGAGCCTTCCAGTCGGCACCGGCGGCATTCAGGCAGCGGCGCATGCGCGCCAGCGCCCAGGCCAGGTTGACAGCGGTCGGGCGCGACGCGTTCAAGCGCTGCAGCGCCGGCTCCAGCTGCTGCAGCGCATGCGCGCCATCAGCGGCCTGCACGTCACGTGCGGCCAGCACCACGCCCCAGGCCGCGGCAATGCCGATGGCCGGCGCGCCACGCACGGTCAGCGCGTGGATGGCGGCGGCAACCTCGTCACTGTCATGGCAGACCACGTGCTCGACCACGAACGGCA
This sequence comes from Stenotrophomonas sp. AS012628, assembly GCF_010608305.1. Taxonomy (NCBI): domain Bacteria; kingdom Pseudomonadati; phylum Pseudomonadota; class Gammaproteobacteria; order Lysobacterales; family Lysobacteraceae; genus Stenotrophomonas; species Stenotrophomonas sp. AS012628. Next base: position 21,061 of record NZ_VMBJ01000020.1, read on the forward strand.
GCTTGCGCTGGTCCAGCAGTTGCAGGGCATCGCCGGTCCAGAGGATCGGGCGGATGTGGTCATAACGGGCGTAGTCGATGTCGGAGGCAGTGTTCATGGGCCCATTGTAGGGCCACGCCCCGCGCGGTTGGAGCCTGCCCCGGCTCAATTCACCGAGAATTCGGCGCGGCAGCCGCCGTCCACCCAGATCCCGTTGCGGTTCCAGCCCCAGGTGTTACCTTCCTCGCACGGGGTGCTGGACAACTGTTCGGTGACGACGGCGCCGACCGAAATGCTCGCGCCACAGAAGCGGCGCTTCTTCGACTTCGACTCGCAGGTCAGGCGGCGCGGCACGTCGACAAAACGGCCGTCCTCGTCCGCCACTTCGAAATCGCCCTGGCAACCACGGCTGGTCCAGACTTCATTGCGCTTGTAGCCCCAGCCCTGCCCTTCGCGGCACGGCAGCACCGAGAGCTGGCGCAGCAGGCGCACCGGCGCCCCGTCCAGGCGCACCGGGCAACTCTGCGGGCGGCCATTGGATTCGCAGCGCACCACACGGCGGACCAGGCGCTTGCCTTCCGTTGCCGCAGGCGCTGCACCTTGCGCTCGACGCGCACGGAACTCGGCCCGGCAGCCCAGGGTGACCCACACGCCACTGCGGTCGGTGCCCCACTCGCTGCCACGGATGCAGCTGTTGCTGGACAGCTGGCGCACAAGGTCGATGCCATTGCTGACGTCGATATCGCAATGCACCCAGCCCATGTCGCGCGATTCGCAGGTCACCACTTCGCCGTCATAGCCCGCCTGCTGGGCCGACGCCGATGACGGCAGCCAGGCACCCCAGAGCGCGATGGAGTACACCGGTGCAGCGACAACCGCAAACCACTTGACCAAAGCCTTCCCCAGCAGGAATGGATGAACTGCGTGCCAGTGTCCGGCATCTGCCGTGATAAGAGCATCATCCCGCTTACCGAAGCAAGCGCAGAAACGCGGAATTCCGTTCAGTCTTCGATGTTCAGGAACGTGCGCACCGCGCTCACGCGTGGGCGAAGTCGTAGGCCAGCACATCGGCGATACGCGGCGTGCGGTTCATCGCCATCAGCAACCGATCAACACCCACCGCCACGCCGGCGCAGGCAGGCATCGAGGGCAATGCGGCCAGCAATGCTTCGTCCAGTGCCGGCTGCACCTGGCCGCGCTCATGGCGGCGCTGCAGGTCGCGCTGGAAACGCGCACGCTGCTCGTGGGCGTCGTTCAGTTCGTGATAGCCGTTGGCCAGTTCCACTGCCCCCAGGTACAGCTCGAAACGCTCCGCCAGCGGCGGCGTGCCTGCACGGATGCGTGCCAGTGCGGCCTGGCTGGCGGGCCAGTCATGGACCACGGTCATCACTGTGTCATCGAAGTGCGGCTGGATGCGATGGGTCATCAACAGGTCCAGCCAGTCATCGCGGGTCAGCCCGACCGGGTCGATGTGCACCTCGCCCAGCGCGGCACGCAGCGCGGCCTCATCAGCATCGAACGGATCCACGCCCACATGCTGCTGGAACAGCTCGCGGTAGCTGAGCACACGCAGCGTCGCACTGCGCCCGACCAGAGCCAGCGCCTGGCCAACCAGCTCGGCGGTTTCCTGCACCAGGCGATGGTGGTCCCAACCGACCCGGTACCACTCCAGCATGGTGAACTCCGGATTGTGGCGGCCGCCCGCCTCGCCATTGCGGAACACCCGGCCCAGTTCGTAACAGTCACCCACGCCCGCCGCCAGCAGGCGCTTGAGCGGATACTCCGGCGAGGTGCGCAGCCAGCGGCGGCGTCCGCCGGCATCGACATGGCCGGTGAAATCGGTATGGAAGCTGTCGATATTCGGCTCGGTGTTGCCGGCCACCGACAGGATCGGCGTCTCCACCTCCAGCACGTCGCGCTCGGCGAAGAAGCGGCGCACCAGCGCATTGAGCGCGGCGCGCTGCTGCAGCATGCGCAGCAGGGCCTCGCTCACAGGATGCCCTCCGGGCGCGGGTGGTCCAGCGGCAGAGTCAGCAGATCGCGGGTGTCATCGATGTAGCCGCTGGCCAGGTACAGGCGCCGGGCCAGTTCGTTGTGGTGGTTCACTTCCAGGCGCAGGCGACTGACGCCACGACCCCGTGCGCGCTGTTCGCAGATGGCCAGCGCCTGCTTGCCGCGGCCACGACCGCGCGCGCGATGGCTCAGGTACAGCTCGTCCAGCAGCATGAAGTGGCCGCCCTGCTCCAGGCTGAAGCCCATCGCGATCACTGCGTAGCCGACCACCTCGCCCGCCTCGTCCAGCCACAGCAGTACTTCGCCATTGCGCGGGTCAGCCAGCAGCGCATCCACACCGCGACGCACGCGCGCGTCATCGAAGTCGATCCTGTCTTCGGCGTAGAACTCGCGCATCAACGCGATCAGCAGCTCTTCGTCAGCTCGGGTAGCCAGGCGGAAATCCAGCGGGGCGGTCTGCATCGGTGTTCCTTTGTGTTTCATGCCGGGCGCAGGGGCACCCGGCGGGGTCATCATTCGTGTTCGGCAAGATAGGCCAGCAGGCGGTCTTCGTCCCACACCGGCACGCCCAGCGACTGTGCCTTGTCCAGCTTGGAGCCTGCCTCTGTACCGGCCACCACAAAGCTGGTCTTCTTCGAGACGCTGCCGGAGACCTTGGCGCCCAGCGCCTCCAGGCGCTCCTTGGCGGCATCGCGGGTGAGCTGCGCCAGGGTGCCGGTGAGCACCACGGTCTGCCCGTCCAGCGGGCCCGCAACGATCTCGGCCAGCGCCGGCGCCTTGGCCAGGATCTGCTGCATCGCCTTCTCGGCGGCCAACAGCATCGCGCCATGGCCTTCGGCGTCCAGCCACTCCGCTAGACCGCGCGCAGTGTCGTCCGGTAGGCCGGCGTTGACGAACTGGCCATGCTCGGCGTCGAGCACCGCCTGCGCGCCAGGCAGCGCAGCCACCAGCTTTTCCGCGCGCAGGCGGGTAATGCCGGGGATCTCCGACTCGACCAACAGCTGCGCCAGATCCAGGCCCTCGCGCAGCTTGGCACTGGGCGCGTGCACATCGCTGATGCGCACCTGGCCAACCTGCAACAGGTCATCGATGGCCTGCTGGTTGCCCTGCTGCTCGAAGAAATGGCCGAGCGAGCGCGCCACTTCGCCACCGATGTCCGGCACACGCTTGAACAACGGCCACGGCAGATGGCGGATCAGCTCCAGGTCACCGAACCACTGCGCCAGCGCCTTGGCCGTGCTTTCGCCCACATGCTCGATGCCGAGCGCAAACAGCAGGCGCTCCAGCGTGGCAGCACGACTGGCGTCGATCGCCGCGATCAGGTTGTCGGCCCACTTGGTGGCGATCTTCTTCGGGTTCCATTCGAAGCTGGCCGGCTGCACCAGCGCCCGCGCACGCCAGCCCGGATCGTTGCCGTCCAGCTTCAGCACTGCATTGAGCACCGCACCACTGCCCTCGGCGGGCAGGTGCAGCTTCAGCGCAGCGGCCAGTGCTGACGGATCCTCGGCGTCCAGTACCAGTTTCAGGTGCAGCAGCTGGTCACGGCTGAGGCGGTACAGGTCGGCCACGCTCTTGACGATGCCGGCGTCGACCAGGGTTTCGATGTACTTGTCACCCAGGCCATCGATGTCCATCGCGCGGCGCGAGGCGAAATGGGCGATGGCTTCCTTGCGCTGCGCCGGGCAGGACAGTTCGCCCGAACAACGCCACGCCGCTGCCCCCTCCTCACGCACGATCTCCGAGCCACAGACCGGGCAGCGCGTCGGCATCTGCCACGGCGCGGTGCCCTGCGGGCGGCGGTCGAGGATGACGCTGACCACTTCGGGAATGACATCGCCAGCACGGCGCACGATCACGCTGTCGCCGACGCGCACATCCAGGCGTGCGATCTGGTCGGCGTTGTGCAGCGTGGCGTTGGACACGATCACGCCGGCCACCGCCACCGGCGCCAGGCGCGCGACCGGCGTGGCCGCACCAGTGCGGCCGATCTGGATCTCGATGGCCTCCACGGTAGTGCTCTGTTCCTGCGCCGGGAACTTGTGCGCGATGGCCCAGCGCGGCGCGCGCGAAACGAAGCCCATCGCCTGCTGACCCGCACGGTCATCGAGCTTGTAGACCACGCCATCGATATCGAACGGCAGGCCATCGCGGCGCTCACCGATGTCGCGGTAGTAGCCGAGCAGGCCGTCGGTGCCGTCCACCACCTTGCACAGCTCACTGACCGGGAAGCCCCAGGTACCGAGCTGGGCCAGGGTGCCCGAATGGGTGTCCGGCAGTTCGCCGCCCTGCACTTCGCCGGTGCCGTAGGCGAAGAAACTCAGCCTGCGCTGCGCACTGATCTTCGGATCGAGCTGGCGCAGCGAGCCGGCCGCGGCGTTGCGCGGATTGGCCAGCACCTTGCCACCGTGCTGGCGTGCACGTTCGTTGTAGGCCTCGAAATCGGCGCGCGCCATGTAGACCTCGCCGCGTACCTCCAGCACATCCGGCCAGTCCTTGCCGTGCAGGCGCTTGGGAATGTCACCGATCTCGCGCAGGTTGGCGGTCACGTCCTCGCCGGTACTGCCATCGCCACGGGTCGCGCCGAGCACGAAATGACCCTCTTCGTAGCGCAGGCTGATCGCCAGGCCGTCCATCTTCGGCTCGGCCGAGAACCGCAGGCTGCGACGACCCAGGCGCTCATCGATGCGGCGCACGAAATCGGCCACTTCTTCATCGCTGAAGGCATTGGACAGCGACAACATCGGTACCGCGTGGCGCACCTCCGGGAAACGGCCGGAGGGCCGCGCACCGACCTGCTGGGTCGGGCTGTCGGCACGGGCCAGTTCCGGGTGCTCGCGCTCCAGCGCTTCCAGCTCGCGCACCATCCGGTCGTAGTCGACGTCAGGGATCTCCGGCGCGTCCAGCTCGTGGTAGGCGCGGTTGGCCTGGGCGATCTGCCGGCGGAGGTCTTCGGCGCGTTCGGCTGGGCTGGGGCTCATCGGGATCCGGTGGTTCTGGGATGGCCGGGAATTCTACCGCGCCCGGCCGTCAGGCCCGGTAACGGCCCCGCTTTTGTAGCGTCGAGCCATGCTCGACTGCTCCCCCCTCCGCTCTGGCAGGTGCCAACCTTGGTTGGCACGTCTGTAGTCGAGCACGGCTCGACGCTGCAAATGCAGCTTGCCGCCCACCCTCACCGGCGCTAGCGTGCGACGGTCTGCCCTTCGGAATCCTGCCCGTGCCCCTGCCCGCTTCCCGTCGACGCTTCCTGCAACTGGCCGGTGCTGGCCTCGCCGTCGCCGGCAGCGGGCTGCCGCAGCTCGGCCATGCCCAACCCGCGACAGCCGCCGCCGCCGCCCTCGCCCCCGCCGAAGGTGCGGTGCTGCTGAATTTCAACGAATGCCCCTACGGCCCCTCGCCCGCAGCCCAGCAGGCGGCACGCGACAGCATCGCCGGTTGCGGCCGCTACCGTTTCGCACTGGCCGGACAGGTGCGCGACGCCTTCATCGAACAGGCACGCATCCCGGCTGATCACGCGCGGTTGTATCCGGGTTCCAGCGAACCGCTGAACCGTGCCGCCGTGCTATGGACCGGCCCGCTGGCGGGACTGGTAGTCGCCGACCCGACCTTCGAGACGCTGGGCGAGGTCGCCGCCGCACACGGTGCGCACGTGCAGAAAGTGCCGCTGCGCGACGACGGCGCACATGACCTGCGTGCAATGGTTGCCGCCGCGCATGCACGCCCGACCGGACTGCTGTATGTGTGCAACCCGAACAACCCGACCGGCTCGATCAGCCCACCGGATGAGCTTGCCTGGCTGCTGGCCCACAAGCCCGCCTCCACCCGCGTGCTGCTGGACGAGGCCTACCTGCAGTACAGCGAGCAGCCGAGCCTGATCGCGCAGGTGGCGCAGCGCGACGATCTGATCGTGTTGCGCACGTTCTCCAAGCTTTATGGCATGGCCGGCCTGCGACTGGGCGTGGCGGCCGCGCATCCCGACCGCCTGCGCGAACTGGCCAGCCTGGGCGACAATCCGCTGCCGGTGCCGGCTCTGGCCGCTGCACTGGCCAGCCTGCGCGATCCGCAGTTGATTCCTCAGCGCCGCCTGCAGAATGCCAAGGTGCGGCAGGCCACCATCGCGTGGCTGGGCAAGCGTGGTTTCAGCTGCGTGCGGTCGGAAGCGAACTGCTTCGTGGTCGACGTCCAGCGCGATGGCAGCGCGTTCGCCAAGGCAATGGCCGACAACGGCGTGGTGATCGGGCGAAGCTGGCCGATCTGGCCACAGCGCGTGCGCGTGACCGTCGGCACCGAAGAGGAGATGGCCGCGTTCCGCAATGCGTTCGCGAAGGTGGCCGGCGTACCGGCCTGACCCTGTTGGTGGGGGCGAACCCTGGTTCGCCCCATCCACGCATGGCGCGGATCTACTGTTGTGGGTGCCGACCGTTGGTCGGGGTGGGTGCCGACCGTTGGTCGGCACGCCATGGCGCTTACCAGCGCGGGGTCTTGGTCAACGGCGGAGCCTGGTGCTGACGGTCATAGGCGCGCAGCTCGTCACGGATGTGCGCGATGCGCTGGCGCCCCAGGGCGTTGCGGCTGTCATCCAGCACAACGCCATCCAGCAGCTCGGCCATGCGCTGCACGGTCGGCAGCATTTTCTCCCAGGCATCCAGCGCGGTCAGCGGCGCCGGCAGGGTCAGGAAGAAGGCGATGGCCGGGGTCTCCATGGCACGGATGTTGGCCATGTCGAAGCTGCCCGGCTTCATGATGCTGGCCATCGAGAAGATCGGGCCGCGCTCGGGGTGGCCTTCCACCAGGCGGTGGAACACGTTCATGTGGCCGAACACCAGGCCGGTCTTTTCGGCCGCCACCACGATGTCTTCGCCACGCAGCTGTTCGCCGGCCCGAGCGGCCACGAACAGCGAGACGATCTTGTCGAAGTCCTGGGTGGCGCGCTTGCCGAGGTCGCTGGCGCCCGGATCGGTTTCGCCCAGGCCGAGTTCGGCCTGCTCACCTTCCGTGCCCATGCCCGGTTCGACGCGGCCATCGGCCACGGTGACGCCGTCTTCGCCCAGCACCGGCTCGCGGCGCTCGCCGCTGTTCGGTTCCGCGCTTTCCACGCGGCGGCCCTGGGGCTTCTTCTTCGGACGGCCAAACAGGAAGATCGCGGCGATCAACAGCAGGCCGGCGGCCAGGATGCCGATGCGCAACAGTGCCGTGTCGGACATTCGATAGGTTCTCCGGCTAGTTCATTCAGGTAACTAGGATGGCACGTCAGGCCGCGCCCGCCAATCGCGCGGCTTCTTCCAGGTCCACGCTGACCAGGCGGCTGACGCCCGGCTCGCGCATGGTCACGCCCGACAGCTGGTGCGCGGCCTCCATCGTCGCCTTGTTGTGGCTGACGAACAGGAACTGCACCTTTTCGCTCATTTCCTTGACCATGTTGGCCAGGCGGCCGACGTTGGCTTCGTCCAGCGGCGCATCCACCTCGTCCAGCAGGCAGAACGGTGCTGGATTCAGCTGGAAGATGGCGAACACCAGCGCCACCGCAGTCATCGCCTTTTCGCCGCCGGACAGCAGCGAGATGCTGGACACGCGCTTGCCCGGCGGACGCGCCATGATGGTCACACCGGTGTCGAGCAGGTCTTCACCGGTCAGCTCCAGGTAGGCGTGGCCACCGCCGAACAGGCGCGGGTACAGCGCCTGCACGCCGGCGTTGACGCGGTCGAAGGTGTCCTTGAAGCGGCCACGGGTCTCGCGGTCGATCTTGCGGATCGCATCTTCCAGGGTTTCCAGCGCCGTGGTCAGGTCGGTGTGCTGCGAATCCAGGTAGTCCGAGCGCTGCGACGCCTCACCGTACTCGTGGATGGCGGCCAGATTGACCGGCTCCAGCCGGCGCATGCGGCCATCGATCTGGTGCACGGCCTGCTCCCAGTCGCCCAGGCGGGCATCCTCGGGCAGCGCATTGAGCACGTCCTGCAGTACGAAACCGGCCTTCTCCACCGCCCCCTGCAGGGTCTCCGCGCTGAGCACCAGCGCCTGCTGGTCCAGCTTGCGCTGCGAAATGCGTTCGCGCTGGGCCAGCGCCTGTTCGTCGCGCTGGTGGCGGGTCTGTTCGTAGTTGCGCAGTTCGGCATCGATGCCGTCCAGCAACGTGCGCGCCTCGGTCAGCACGCGATCGGCGCGCACGCGCTCTTCCAGTGCATTCTGATGTTCGGCCTGCAGCGCTTCGACCGGCGAATCACCTTCATCCAGCTGCGAATGCAGTTCGCCCAGGCGCGAATCCAACTGCCCGCGCTGGGTACCCATGCGCTCCAACGCCTGGCTCAGTGAGGCCAGCTGTGCCCGCTGCGATTCCAGGGTCAGGGCCAGCGAGTGCGACCGCTCGCGCACCGCACGTGCAGCGTCGCGGGCCAGGTCGCGGGCCTCGGTCAGCTGGCGGCGCTCGCCCTCCAGCCGCTGCCGGGTCGATTCCAGGTCGCCCATGCTGCTGACCGCGTTCTCCAACCGCGAGCGCGCCTCACGCGCCTGCTCGTTGTTGGCTTCCAGCGTGTCCTGCAGCTGCTTCAGCTCACCTTCGATGCGGTCGATGCGCGTGCGCGCGGCCTCCACCTTGCCCTGCTGGCCCTGCAGCTGGCCGGCCAGTTCAGAGACCGCGCGATGGGCCTGGTACAGCGCACGCTGCGCGTCTTCGCGCTGCTGTTCGGCGGCCTGCAACTGCTCACGGAAGCCTGCCAGCTGTTCCTCCAGCTCGGCCTCGCGGTCCTGCAGCTGCTCGATCTGCTCACGCAGTTCGTTGATCTCACGTTCGCGCAGCAGCGCGCCCTGCTGGGCCGCACCGGAACGCGATACGCGCAGCCAGCCCTGACCCAGGCGCTCGCCACTTTGGGTGATGATCGAATCGCCTTCCGGAAGGCTGGCCTGCAGCGCCTTGGCTTCGGCCAGATCCCTGGCACCGTGCAGGTGCGCCAGCAGGCGCCGGATCGCTGCCGGGCCACGCACGCGTGCAGCCAGCGAGGTCGGCGCGACCTTCAGGTCCGCGCCATCGTTGGCGACCAGTGCAATGTGGCCCTCGCCCAGTTCGCCCAGCGCGTCGACCAGGCTGGCCGGGTCATCGACCAGCACGCCTTCGATCAACTGGCCCAGCGCGCTTTCCACCGCGTTTTCCCAACCGGCATCGACATCCAGGCGTTCGCCGACACGTGCCGCCGAGTCCAGCCCACGCGCCTTCAGCCAGGCCACGGCAGCGCCCTGCTCCTGGCCCAGCGCGGCCTGCTGCAGGGTTTCCAGCGAGGCCAGGCGGCCACGCAGGCCGTTGACCTGCTTGCGCAGTTCGGCCAGTTCGTTCTGGCCATTCCGCTGCTGCTCCTGCACGGCCGCCACGCCCTGCTTGCGCAGCTCGACGTCTTCGCTCAATTCATCCAGCGCGGTCTTCTGCGTGTCGTGCTGCAGGTGCAGCTGCTCGAAGGCTTCTTCCAGCGCATCCACGTCCAGGCCGGCGCGTTCGGCGGCCAGGGCCTCGCGACGCCGGTCGGCGTCGAGGATCTGCTTGTCCAGGTAGTCCACGCGCGTGCGCTCGACATCGCCGGCGCGCGAGGCTTCCGAACTCTGCGAGGTGTGCTGTTCCCAGCGCTGCTGCCAGCTGGCCAGCCGCTCTTCAGCCTCACGCAGGCTTTCCTGCTTGATCTCGTTTTCTTCCTGCAGTGCTTCCAGCTGCGGAGTGGCGGCCTCCACCGCCTCGCGCAGCACCCTCAGTTTGGCCTCGTCGCCGCTGATGTGCTGGCCCAGTTCAGCCAGCGCCTGCTGGGTTTCATCGCGCGCCTTGTGCAGGCGCTGCGACAGCTCGCGCTGGTGCTGGATCTGCTGTTCCAGGCGCGCCAGCGTGCTGCCGACCTGGTAGACCGCCGCCTGCGCGGTGTTGAGCGCATCGGCGGCCTCTTCGCGCCGCGCGCGCGAGGTCTCGATGCGGGCCTCGGCATCACGCTGGTCGGCGATCAGCTGCTGCAGCCTCGTCTCTTCCTGCGACAGGCCTTCGCGCAGCTTCGACAGGCGCCCGTCGAGGCCGCGGAATTCCAGCGCCTTCCACTCGGCATCCTTGACCCGGCGCTCTTCCTGCAGGGCCTGGTACTGCTCGGCCTGCTTGGCCTGGCGCTTGAGGTGCTCCAGCTGCTTGCTGATCTCGTCGCGCAGGTCGCCCAGCCGGTCCAGGTTCTCGCGGGTGTGGCGGATGCGGGTCTCGGTTTCCTTGCGGCGCTCCTTGTATTTGGAGATGCCGGCCGCCTCTTCCAGGTAGACGCGCAGGTCTTCCGGGCGTGCCTCGATGATCTGGCTGATCATGCCCTGCTCGATGATCGAGTAGCTGCGCGGGCCCAGGCCGGTGCCGAGGAACAGATCGGTGATGTCGCGGCGGCGGCACTTGGTGCCGTTGAGGTAGTAATTGCTGGTGCCGTCGCGGCTGACCGTGCGCTTGACCGAGATTTCGTTGAACGAGGCGTACTCGCCCGAGATCGTGTGGTCGGAGTTGTCGAAGATCAGCTCGACCGTGGCCTGCGAGACCGGCTTGCGCGCGTTGGACCCGGAGAAGATCACGTCGGTCAGCGAGTCGCCACGCAGGCGGCTGGCCGAGCTCTCGCCCATGACCCAGCGCACGGCGTCGATGATGTTCGACTTGCCGCAACCATTGGGCCCCACCACGCCGGTCATGTTGGTCGGCAGGTGCAGGGTGGTCGGATCGACGAACGACTTGAAGCCGGACAGCTTGATCGTGGAAAGACGCATGGCGTGATTGGGTTCCAACAGGCGCCCAGAGGGCGTCCGTATTGTGGATGTCAGGTCAGCCAGCACCTCAAGCCATTGATTTCAAAAGAATTCAATGAAGCCAAGGGTGACACAATGGAATGAGTATAACGGCGCGAATGTTCCACGGGCGGGATGACCGGCTCGGAGCGCGCTTGAAATGGGTCCAGATGTCGCTTTGCGCCTGGGGCGACGGATTTCCAAGCCACCGATCAAATCGCAAGTCATTGATATTTATTGATTGTTGGACCGATTCACAGCCCTGCCCATCAGAAGCCGTGCAGGATGAGGGATGCATCGATCGCTTTTATTTACCCCCACCGACGGCGCGATGACCGCTCCCGTGCTCGGCGGGACCGCTTGGCTGGATGCCCATACCCCTTGGCCAACCAGCAGCCATGGACACGCACTGCTTCACCTGGCCAGTTTTCCAGCCGCATTCATTCGAAGCCACGTCGCCGGACTGTACATCGCGCCTGGGCTGAGCATTTCGGTCTTCACCCCTTACGTCACCTCGGGCGAGAATAGATTCGAAGAAGCCATGAGCCATGGTGGCCGCGTAATTGCTCACTGGCCCGGGCATGAACCGACAGTCTCCCCCTGCGTGCCAATTGGACCACGCCGCATCTGCGCCGGGACGGCGGTGGATGAGCGCGAAGCACTTCACGGAACTTCGCAAATTGGAGGACGGCCTTGCTGGCTGCAGGATGACGAATCCGAGGGCCAGGTGTTCATCCTTCAGTTCGATGAATTCGATCTTGATAGGGCAGCACCGACGCATCGAGGAATCCTGGTCGGCGGAATGGGCTATCTGTTGCTTGATCGCAACATTTCCTCATCTTCGATGGATTGCGGTCGATTCGTCATCCAGACGACCTGAGCAGTCAGTCGAGCATGGCTCGACTCCACATATCCGACGATCGCCCAAAACAAAACGGGCACCCTTGCGGGCGCCCGTTCTGCGGTGATGCCAGGCCTTGCGGCGTGGGATCAGGCTTCGGCGACGACGACAACCTTGACGGTGGTCTCGACGTCGGCGTGCAGGTGGATCAGCACGTCGTACTCGCCGATGTTGCGGAAGGCGCCTTCGCCCAGGATGACTTCGCTCTTGCTGACCGGCAGGCCGGCAGCGGTGAAGGCATCGGCGATTTCGCGGGCGCCGACCGAGCCGTACAGCTTGCCTTCGGTCGAAGCGTTGGCCGGGATGGTCACGCTCGCGCCGTCCAGCTTGGCCTTGCGGGCGTCAGCTTCGGCGTGGATGGCCTGGGCCTTGGCTTCGTACTCGGCGCGCTTGGCTTCGAACTCGGCCTTGTTGCTCTCGGTGGCCGGCACGGCCTTGCCCTGCGGCACGAGGAAGTTACGGCCGTAGCCCGGCTTCACGTCGACCAGGTCGCCCAGGTTGCCGAGGTTGGTGACTTTCTGCAGGAGGATCAGCTGCATGGTATTGCTCCAGATGAGTTATTCGTTAGCGAGGCGATGCCCCGCAACAAAGGCTGTCCGAATAGCTGGCACAGCGGGGGTGGCACCGGGCCGCCCCGCCGGGCATCAGACGTCGTGGTTGTCGGTGTACGGGATCAGGGCCAGGAAGCGAGCGCGCTTGACGGCGGTCGCCAGCTGGCGCTGGTACTTCGACTTGGTACCGGTGACGCGGCTCGGCACGATCTTGCCGTTCTCGGTCAGGTACTGGCGCAGGGTGTTGAGATCCTTGTAGTCGATCTCCTTCACACCTTCAGCCGTGAACTTGCAGAACTTGCGGCGACGGAAGAACTTGGACATGGGAAGGCTCCTTAGGCGGCAGAAGCGGCGTCGTCGCCGGCTTCGTTGTCAGCGGTGGTGGTGGACTCGCCTTCTTCGTCGTCACGACGACGGCGCTCACCGCGCTCCGGCTTGTCACCCTTCTCGTCCTTGCTCTTCATGATCAGCGACTGCTCGGTGTCAGCCTCGTCACGCTTGATGACCAGGTTGCGCAGCACGGCGTCGTTGAAGCGGAAGCTCTCGGTCAGTTCGTTCAGAACGGCCTGGTCGGCTTCGATGTTCATCAGCACGTAGTGGGCCTTCACCAGGTTCTGGATCGGGTACGCCAGCTGGCGGCGGCCCCAGTCTTCCAGACGGTGGATGGTGCCGTTGCCGTTCTCGACCAGCGACTTGTAGCGCTCGATCATGGCCGGGACCTGCTCGCTCTGGTCCGGGTGGACCATGAACACGACTTCGTAATGACGACTCATGTTTTTTCTACCTTTCGGATGTGGCCTTGCGGCCGGACAGCCCCCCGCCGTTGAGACCGCGGTGGGGCAAGGGTTCCCGCCGGGTAGGCAGGAAGCCGCGCATTATGGCGCAGATGGGGAGGATGGGCAACCGGGGGTACCCGACATGCTGAACCGGGGTGCCCTGCCCCGGTGCCGATCAAGGTCGGCACCCACCAGGCGGGTAGCGCCGGGCCATGCCCGGCGGCCGGCCGTCAGGCCTTGTCGGCGTCGGTGGTGAAGCTCTCGCCGCAGCCACACTCGGCGGTGGCATTGGGGTTGCTGAACGTGAACGTCTCGCTCAGGCCGTGCTTGCCGAAGTCGATCACGGTGCCGTCCACCAGCGCCAGGCTCTTGGCGTCGACGTAGATCTTCACGCCGTCCTGGTCGAACACGGTATCGCCCTCGCGCTCGTCGCGGGCCAGGTCGGTGATGTGACCCCAGCCGGAGCAACCGGTCTTGGTCACGCCGAAACGCAGGCCCAGCGCGCCGGGGGTCTGGGCGACGAAGCGCTGCACGCGCTCGAAGGCAATGGGGGTCAGGCTGACGGCCATGGGGCTACTCCAGAGGTACGGGGACATTATAAGGAGCCATTGCAGCGAAAAATGCCTCGCAAGCAGAACGCTGCAACCGGTAAACTCCCGTGTTCACAGATCGAGTCGATCAGCAGAGGATTCAAGTCATGACGGTGGTCAGCGTTGAACATGCGCTTGCCGGGAAGATCCCGGAAGGCGGCGAAGTCACGGTACGCGGATGGGTGCGCACGGTGCGCGGTTCAGCGAATCTGGCTTTCGTGAATGTGAGCGACGGCTCCTGCTTCGCCCCGATCCAGGTCGTGGCCGGCGACGGCCTGGCCAACTTCGACGAGATCAAGCGCCTGACCAGCGGCTGCTCGGTCATCGCCACCGGCACCCTGGTGAAGTCGCAGGGCAAGGGCCAGTCGTTCGAGATCCAGGCCAGCGCACTGGAAGTGGTCGGCTGGGTCGAAGACCCGCTCACCTACCCGATCCAGCCCAAGCCGATGTCGCCGGAGTTCCTGCGCGAAGTGGCACACCTGCGCCCGCGCACCAACCTGTTCGGCGCGGTCACCCGCATCCGCAACTGCCTGGCCCAGGCCGTGCACCGCTTCTTCCACGAGAACGGCTTCAACTGGATCAGCACCCCGATCATCACCACCTCCGACGCCGAAGGCGCCGGCCAGATGTTCCGCGTGTCCACCCTGGACATGGTGAATCTGCCGCGTGACGAGAAGGGCGCGATCGATTTCAGCCGCGACTTCTTCGGCAAGGAAACCTTCCTGACCGTGTCCGGCCAGCTGAACGTCGAGGCCTACTGCCTGGCGCTGAGCAAGGTCTACACCTTCGGCCCGACCTTCCGCGCCGAGAACAGCCACACCACCCGCCACCTGGCGGAATTCTGGATGATCGAGCCGGAAATCGCCTTCGCCGACCTGGCTGAAGACGCACGCCTGGCCGAAGAGTTCCTGAAGTACCTGTTCCGCGCGGTGCTGAACGAGCGCAGCGACGACCTGGCCTTCATCGCCGAGCGCGTGGACAAGAACGCAATCACCAAGCTGGAAGACTTCATCAACGCACCGTTCGAGCGCATCGACTACACCGATGCGGTCACCCTGCTGCAGAAGTCCGGCAGGAAGTTCGACTTCCCGGTCGAATGGGGCCTGGACCTGCAGACCGAGCACGAGCGCTGGCTGACCGAGGAACACGTCGGCCGCCCGGTGGTGGTGACCAACTATCCGGAGCACATCAAGGCCTTCTACATGCGCCTGAACGACGACGGCAAGACCGTCGCCGCGATGGACGTGCTGGCCCCGGGCATCGGCGAGATCATCGGCGGCAGCCAGCGCGAAGAGCGCCTGGACGTGCTGGATGCGCGCATGGCCCAGTTCGGCCTGGATCGCGAGCACTACAGCTGGTACCGCGATTTCCGCCGCTATGGTTCGGTGCCGCACGCCGGCTTCGGCCTGGGCTTCGAGCGCCTGGTGGTCTACGTCTGCGGGCTGTCCAACATCCGCGATGCGATCCCCTACCCGCGCGCCCCCGGCAGCGCGGACTTCTAAGCCCCACACGACCACGGAGGTACTGCCCCATGACCCTGTTCTTCGCCCTCTGTTTCGTCGGCGTTGCAGTGGCCGGGTTCAGTGCCTTCGTGATCTTCTGGCCGCTGACCCTGGTGCATGTGCGCGACCGCCATCCGGCGCTCGCCGAGCGCTTCGGCAGCGGCGCCTTCCTCAAACCCGATGCCCTGGCCTGGCTGCTGCGCCGCGACTATCGCAAGCAGCCGGACCGCTCGCTGTCCGGGCTGGCGACGCCGGCCTGGGTATCGCTGCTGACCCTGCTGGCCGGACTGGGCATGGCCGCCCTGCTCTGGCTGGCCTCGCTCTGGTAACACACCCATGAATGACATCACCGCCTCGCGCGACAGCTGGTGGCTGGCCAGCCTCGGCAACACCCTGATCTGGGCGCGCCTGCGCGTGCGCCCGGCCGGCACCGCCGAAGTGCTCGACAGCGATGGCAACACGCTGAGCTATGACAGCGAAGACACCGCCCGTTCGCAGCTGTTCGACGCCGAGTTCGTCGAGTACGACGGCCTGGACGAAGAAGACGCGCTGGTGCGCGGCTTCAGCCTGCACGAAGTGCAGCCGCCACAGGCCGACAGCGACGAGGGCCTGCGTGGCCGCATGATCCAGTCGCTGGGCGGGCGCGCCTGAACCCAGCATGTTCACCCCGCGCGCCTTCGCCGAGACCGACCTGCTCTGGCTGGACCGCCTGCTGGCGCGCGATCCATTCGTCACCGTGCTCACCCCCGGCAGCGATGGCCTGCCGGAGCTGACCCGGATGCCGGTACTGTACCGGCGTGACGGCGAACAGATCGAACTGCGCGGCCACTGGGCCCGCGCCAACCCGCAGTCGCGCCACAGCGGCGCGGCCAAGGTGCTGGTCGACGGCCCGCACGGCTATGTCTCGGCCAGCTGGTACCCGGACAAGGAACCTGCGGCGCGGGTGCCGACCTGGAACTACGCCGCCGCCGAACTGCGTGGCCAGCTGCAGACCTTCGACGACACTGATGCGCTGGCCGAACTGGTCGGTACGATCAGCGACCGTTTCGAAGCCAGTGTCGGCCAGGCCTGGCAGTTCGATGCCACGCGTGCCGAACACGGCCCGGAGCTGCGCGCCATCGTCGGCTTCCGTTTCCAGGTCGAGCAGGTGCAGCTCAAGCTCAAGCTGAGCCAGAACCATCCCGACGCCAACCAGCGCGCCGTGATCGCCGAACTGGAACAGCTCGGCACCCCCTCTTCCACCGAGTTGGCGCAGTGGATGCGCTGGCACCGCGAACAGGCCGCCCGCAGCGACTGAACGCCCCAGATTCCCGCGACGACGCAGCCGGATGGCTGCGGCGCGCCCCCACCCGACGCCAGGGACCCGTACATGAAAGACATCCACAAGCTGCTGCAGAACAACCGCGACTGGGCCGACCGCATCGAGAAGGAAGACCCCGAGTTCTTCCACCAGCTGGCCAAGCAGCAGCACCCGGAATACCTGTGGATCGGCTGCTCCGATTCGCGCGTGCCGGCCAACCAGATCATCGGCATGGCCCCGGGTGAAGTGTTCGTGCACCGCAACGTCGCCAACGTGGTCGCCCACACCGACCTGAACTGCCTGAGCGTGGTGCAGTACGCGGTGGACCAGCTGAAGGTGAAGCACATCCTGATCGTCGGCCACTACGGCTGCGGCGGTGTGCATGCCTGCCTGCACAACACCCGCGTCGGCCTGGCCGACAACTGGCTGCGCCATGTGGGCGACGTGATGCAGAAGCACACCGGCATCCTCGATGCGATCGAGACCGATGAGCTCAAGCACGCTCGCCTGTGCGAACTGAACGTGATCGAGCAGGTTGCCAACCTGTGCCGCTCGACCATCGTGCAGGACGCCTGGGCCCGCGGCCAGAAGCTGATGGTGCATGGCTGGGTCTACAGTCTGAAGGACGGACGCGTGCGCGAGATGGGCATCGACGTCGGTTCGCAGGAAGAGCTGCAGCCGGCGTATGAAAAGGCCCTGTCCTACATTCCGCGCAAGGGCAAGCGCGACTGATCCCTTACGGATGACCACCATGCTCGCTTCGCCGATCAACCTGCACGCCTGGATCGAAGAAAACCGCCACCTGCTGAAGCCACCGGTGGGCAACAAGATGATCGACAACGGCGACTTCATCGTGATGGTGGTGGGCGGGCCGAACTCGCGTACCGACTTCCACTACGACGAAGGCCCGGAGTGGTTCTACCAGCTCGAAGGCGAGATGGTGCTGAAGGTGCAGGAAGACGGCGCGGTGCGCGACATTCCGATCCGCGCCGGCGAGATCTTCCTGCTGCCGGCGAAGGTGCCGCACTCGCCGCGGCGTCCGCCCGGTGGCATCGGCCTGGTGGTCGAGCGCAAGCGCCTGCCGCATGAGATGGACGGTGTGATCTGGCATTGCGAACACTGCAACCACAAGCTGCACGAAGAGTACTTCCCGCTGCAGAACATCGAAACCGATCTGCCCAAGGTGTTCGCGCGTTACCACGCCAGCCTGGAACTGCGTACCTGCAGCCAGTGCGGGCACGTGGATCCGCTGCCGGTGCCTGCGGCGGGCTGAGCACCTGCCCCTGTAGAGCCGAGCCCATGCTCGGCTTCGTGGCCCGGCAGCCGAGCATGGGCTCGGCTCTACAGGTTCGGCGGCAGGCACGCCGCCAAGCGCTACACTGGCGGTCCCGTTGCAGCCTGTTGCCCGACCATGTCCGACCTGCTCAGCCGCACCCACGCCATCGCCCTGGACGCCGCCGATCCGCTGCGCCCGCTGCGCAATGAATTCCTGATTCCGCGCCATGGTGGCGGCGAGCAGACCTACTTCGTCGGCAACTCGCTGGGGCTGCAGCCGCGTGGCGCACAGGCGGCCGTGCAGGAAGTGATGAAGCAGTGGGGCGAGCTGGCCGTGGAAGGCCACTTCACCGGCCCGACGCAGTGGCTGTCCTACCACCGTCTGGTGAGCGCGCAGCTGGCCCGCGTGGTCGGAGCATTGCCCAGCGAAGTGGTGGCGATGAACACGCTGAGCGTGAACCTGCACCTGATGATGGTCAGTTTCTACCGGCCAACGGCCGAGCGCCCGGTGATCCTGATGGAGGCCGGTGCATTCCCGACCGACCGTCATGCGGTGGAAGCACAGATCCGCTTCCATGGTTTCGACCCGACCGAGTGCCTGGTGGAAGTGCAGCCGGACGAGGCCAACGGCACGATCTCGCTGGCCGCGATCGAGCACGCCATTGCCGAACACGGCCCGCGCCTGGCGCTGGTGCTGTGGCCCGGCGTGCAGTACCGCACCGGCCAGGCTTTCGACCTGGATGCGATCACCCGTGCCGCCCGCCTGCAGGGCGCACGCATCGGCTTCGACCTGGCGCACTCGGTCGGCAACCTGCCGCTGCGCCTGCATGACATCGCACCCGACTTCGCCGTGTGGTGCCACTACAAGTACCTCAACAGCGGCCCTGGCGCGGTTGCCGGCGCCTTCGTGCACGAGCGCCACCATCGTGACACCAGCCTTCCGCGTTTCGCCGGCTGGTGGGGCCATGAAGAGTCCACCCGCTTCCAGATGGCACCACAGTTCACCCCGGCCATCGGCGCCGAAGGCTGGCAGCTGAGCAACCCGCCGATCCTCGGCCTGGCACCGCTGCGTGCCTCGCTGGAGTTGTTCGAGCGTGCCGGCATGGAGGCGCTGCGCAGCAAATCGCTGGCACTCACCGGCATGCTCGAAGCACTCGTACGCGCGCGCCTGCCGCAGGTGCTGGACATCATCACCCCGGCCGACCCGCAGCGTCGCGGCTGCCAGTTGTCGCTGCGCGTGATCGGGGGCCGCGAACGTGGCCGCGCACTGTTCGAACACCTGCGCGGCATCGGCGTGCTCGGCGATTGGCGCGAACCCGACGTGATCCGTATTTCGCCCACCCCGCTCTACAACCGCTACCTGGACGTGCACCACTTCGTCGAGGAAGTGGAAGCCTGGGCCGGCCTCTAAGCCGGACCCTTCCCCTACTGCTGGACAGTTCGTTGATCGCACACGCTTCCCGCTCGTTGAGCATTATCGGTGCCGGCCTTGCCGGGTCCCTGCTGGCCATCCTGCTGTCACGCCAGGGCTGGCGCATCACCCTGTACGAGCGCCGCGGCGATCCGCGCGTGGCCGACTACGAGAGCGGCCGCTCGATCAACCTGGCGCTGGCCGAGCGTGGGCGCAATGCGCTGCGCCAGGCCGGCGTGGAAGACGAGGTGATGGCGCGCGCGGTGATGATGCGCGGCCGCATGGTGCACCCGCGCGAAGGCGAACCGCAGCTGCAGCGCTATGGCCGTGATGACAGCGAAGTGATCTGGTCGATCCACCGCAGCGACCTGAACACCACGCTGCTGGAACTGGCCGAACAGGCCGGCGCCACCGTGCACTTCCATCGCCGCCTGCACACCGTCGATTTCGATGCCGGCTACGCGCGCTTCATCGATGATCGCGACGACAGCCCGCACGACATCCGCTTCGACACCCTGATCGGTGCCGACGGCGCCGGCTCGGCGCTGCGCGCGGCGATGAACCGGCGTGCGCCGCTGGGCGAGGACATCGCCTTCCTCGACCACTCCTACAAGGAGCTGGAGATCCCGCCGGCCGCAGATGGCAGCTTCCGCATCGAGCGCAACGCACTGCACATCTGGCCGCGCGGCCACTACATGTGCATCGCCCTGCCCAACCACGAAGGCACCTTCACCGTCACCCTGTTCCTGCCCAACCAGGGCGAGCCCAGCTTCGCCACGGTCAACACCGGCGTACAGGCCGAGGCGCTGTTCGCGCGGGAGTTCGCCGACACCTTGCCGTTGATCCCGAACCTGCGCGCGGACTGGGAACAGCACCCACCCGGTCTGCTTGGCACGCTGACGCTCGATCGCTGGCACCAGCAGGGCCGCGCCGTACTGATCGGCGATGCTGCGCACGCGATGGTGCCGTTCCACGGCCAGGGCATGAACTGCGCATTCGAGGATTGCGTGGCTCTGGCCCGCCATCTGATGGAAGCGGACGACCTGGAAGGCGCGTTCGAAGCCTTCGAAGCCGAGCGCAAGCCGAATGCACGTGCCATCCAGCAGATGGCGCTGGAGAACTACCTGGAGATGCGCGACCGCGTGGCCGATCCTGCGTTCCTTCTGCAGCGCGACCTGGAGCAGGAACTGCAGCGGCGCTGGCCGACCCGCTTCGTACCGCATTACACGATGGTCACTTTCCTGCACACGCCCTACGCCGAGGCGCTGCGCCGCACCGAACTGCAGCGCGAGATGCTGGCGGCGGCCACTGCAGGTCACCACTCACTGGACAACATCGACTGGACGGCACTGGAAGCGCAGATCCACGCGCAGCTGCCGATCCTGGAGGGCGCGCACTGATGGCTGACAGCTTCCTGTTCTACGATCTGGAAACCTTCGGCCAGGACCCGCGACGCACGCGCATCTCCCAGTACGCCGCCATCCGTACCGACGCCGACCTCAACGAGATCGATACCCCGGTCAGTTTCTTCGTGCGCCCGGCCGACGACCTGCTGCCCTCGCCGATGGCCACCCTGGTCACCGGCATCACCCCGCAGCAGGCCCTGGCCGAGGGCATCAGCGAGGCCGAAGCCTTCGACCGCATCAACGAGCAGCTGTCGCGCCCCGGCACCTGCGCACTGGGATACAACACCCTGCGCTTCGACGATGAATTCGTCCGCTACGGCCTGTTCCGTAACTTCCATGACCCCTACGAACGCGAGTGGCGCAACGGCAATTCGCGCTGGGACCTGCTGGACATGCTGCGACTCATGCGCGCGATGCGTCCGGACGGCATCCAGTGGCCGCTGCGCGAGGACGGCGCCACCTCGTTCAAGCTCGAGCACCTGGCCGAGGCCAACAACGTGCGCGAAGGCGACGCGCACGAAGCGCTGTCCGACGTGCGCGCCACCATCGGCATGGCACGCCTGTTCAAGCAGTCGCAGCCGCGGCTGTGGGAGTACGCGCTGAAGCTGCGCGACAAGCGCTTCGTCGGCAGCCTGCTGGACGTGACCGCGATGAAACCCGTGCTGCACATTTCCATGCGCTACCCCGCCAGTCGCCTGTGCGCGGCGCCGGTGCTGCCCTTGGCCGTGCATCCCACCATCAGCAACCGCGTGATCGTGTTCGACCTGGATGGCGACATCGACGACCTGCTGGCACTGCCGGCCGAGGTGATCGCACAGCGCCTGTACATGCGCGCCAGCGAACTGCCCGAAGGCGCGGCGCGGGTGCCACTGAAGGAAGTGCATCTGAACAAGGTGCCAGCACTGATCGCCTGGAACCACCTGCGCGCCGATGACCACGCGCGACTCGGCCTGGACGTGGCCACGATCGAGGCCAAGGTCGAGCGCCTGCGCGCGTTCGCCCCGCAGCTGGCCGAGAAGGCGCGCCAGGTCTACAACCAGCCCCGTGCGGCCACCGTGGCCGACGTCGATGCCTCGCTGTACGACGGCTTCCTCGGCAATGGCGACAAGCCGCTGCTGGCGCTGGCCCGCACCACAGCGCCGGAACAGCTGGCCGCGCTGGAAGGCCGCTTCCGCGACCCGCGCCTGCCCGAACTGCTGTTCCGCTACCGCGCGCGCAATCATCCCGACAGCCTCGCGCCGCCTGAACGCCAGCGCTGGCAGGATTACCGCCGCCAGCGCCTGCTCGGAGACGGCGGCCTGGGCGAACTCAACCTGCCCCAGTACCAGCAGCAGCTCGATGCACTGGCCGCCGAAGCGCCCGATGACACCCGGCGCCAGGCCCTGCTGCAATCGCTGCGCGACTGGGGCCAGCAGCTGCAGGAGACCTTGTGAGTACCTATTTCTCGGACGCCAGCTTCAAGTTCCTGCGCAGCCTGGCGCGGCATAACGAAAAGGCGTGGTTCAACGATCACCGCCAGCAGTATGAAGACCACGTCCGGCAGCCGTTCCTGCGCCTGCTGGGTGACCTGCAGCCAGCGCTGGCGGAGATCAGCGACCACTTCCGCGCCGATACCCGTGGCGTCGGTGGCTCGCTGTTCCGCATCCACCGCGACGCGCGCTTCTCCAACGACAAATCCCCGTACAAAACCTGGCAGGGTGCGCGCCTGTTCCATGAGCGCCGCCGCGAAGTGGCCGCGCCTTCGTTCTACGTGCACCTGCAACCGGGCGAGAGCTTCGTTGGCGCCGGCCTGTGGCATCCAGAACCGGAGACCCAGCGCCGCGTGCGCCACTTCATCCTCGACAACCCGGGCAGCTGGAAGGCGGCCGCGCATGCTCCCGCGCTGCGCAAGCGCTTCGACTTCGAGGAGAGCGAAAAACTGGTGCGTCCACCGCGCGGCTTCCCGGCCGATTTCGAGTTCATCGACGACCTCAAGCATCGCAACTGGGTGATGTGGCGCTCGCTGGACGACGCCACCATGACCGGCCCTCGCCTGCTGTCCACGCTCGGCAGGGATCTGGCCGGGCTGGGCCCGTTCGTCGACTATCTGTGCGCGGCGCTGGACCTGGAATTCTGATGCCGTTGGCGCACCAACGCCGCACGCTGGGCCGCACCGGGCTGGCGGTTTCGCCGGTGGGCCTGGGCTGTTCCGGCTTCTGGGGGCATCGCCGGTTCCCGGAACAGTCGGCCGCGCACGTGGTCGAGCATGCACTGGCACAGGGCGTCAACCTGTTGGACACCGGTCACAACTACTCCGGTTTCCACGCCGAGCCGCGGCTGGGCCGCATCCTGCGCCCGTTGCTGAAGCGATACCCGCGCGAGTCGCTGGTGATCTCCAGCAAGGGCGGCACGCTGACCGGCCAGGCCGGCATCAGCGGCGCCGAGCAGCGCAATTTCTCGCCCGCCGCCATCACCGCCAGCTGCGAAGCCTCGCTGCGCAACCTCGGCCTGGATTACCTCGATATCTACCAGCTGCACGGTGCCAGCCAGCACGACATCAACGATGACCTGCTGGCCGCACTGCAGCGACTGCGCGAACGCGGGCTGATCCGGCACACCGGCATCAATACGCACACGGCGTCGACCCTGTGCTGGATGATCGACCATCCCATGCTGTTCGATGTGGTGCTTCTGGACTACAACGCCCTGCAGCAGGACCGTGAACCGCTGATAGACCAGTTGCACGCGGCGGGCATCGGCGTGCTCGCCGGCACCGTGCTGGCGCAGGGCCATCTGCTGCCGTCACGCGCCCGCCTGCCGCGCCCGGCCGACGCCTGGTACCTGGCCAGAGCCTGGCTCAAGCCAAGCAGCCGCGCACTGATGCACAGTGCACGCCGGATGCGCCACGCCATCGCTACCATCCGCAGCCAGCGCCCCGCCCAGACCGCGTTTGCCTACGCCCTGGGCCATCCCGGCGTGGCCAGCGGCATCCTGGGCACCACCCGCACCGTCAGCCTGGACGAAGTGCTGGCGACGCGGCTTGAGGCACTGACCGCAGCCGAACGCCAGCAGCTGGTGAACGCCTTCGGTGATGGGCGCGGATCACCCAGTCATTGAGTCTTCACCCCATGCCGCTGCGGTTGCGGCAGTCTGTGCGGCATGAAGAAACTCACTGTACTCGTTGTGCTGCTGGTCCTGGCCTTGGCCGCCTGGTGGTTCGGTGGCCCCTACATGACCGTGCGCGGGCTGTCCCAGGCCATTGAACAGCGCGACACCGCACGCCTGGAGCGCTATGTGGATTTCCCGCGCGTGCGCAGCAGCCTGCGGGCGCAGCTCAACGACTACCTGGTGCGCCAGGCCGGCCCGGATGTGGCGGCCAGTCCCTTCGGTGCCCTGCTGTATGGGTTGGGCGACCAGCTAGGCGGTGCCGCGGTGGACACCATGGTGACCCCGACCGGTATCGGCGCGATGCTGCAGGGCCACGTGCTATGGAAGCGCGGCCGCAATGAACTGCAGGGCGGCGATGCCTTCGGCCCGACCGAGCCGGCGCGACCGCTGAAGAATGCCGAGCATCATTTCGAAGCGCTGGACCGCTTCGTGATCGATGTCGATCGCGGCCCCGGCCAGGCGCCGATAAAGGTCGTGCTGGAGCCGCAGGGCCTGCGCTGGAAGGTGGTGGACCTGCAGCTGGGGATGTCGGGCAGCCCTTGATCGTATCCGGGGCCTGAGGGCGATGCCGACCTAGGTTGGCAACTACCGGGGCATGCGGCTCTGGTAGATGCCCACCTTGGTGGGCGCCGATGCATGGCAGTGCCAACCGAGGTCGGCACCTACCCGGCATGGCTTCAGCCTTCGTTGGCGACGCCGTGCGGTACGTGGCCGGCGGCCACATGCTCGCGGGCGCTGTCGATGTTGTGCTGCGAATCGTCGAAGAAGATGTCGGCGCCGAACGCCTGCAGGAACGGGCCCTTGTGGCGGCCGCCGAGGAACAGCGCCTCATCCAGGCGCACGCCCCACTCGCGCAGGGTGCGGATCACCCGCTCATGCGCCGGTGCCGAACGCGCGGTCACCAGTGCGGTACGGATCGGCGCACTCTCGCCGGCCGGGAACACTTCCTGCAGCGTGTGCAGCGCCGACAGGAAGCCGCGGAAAGGGCCGCCACTGAGCGGTTCACGGGCCCGTTCGCGCTCGTGGCGGCCAAAGGCTTCCACGCCCTGCTCGCGCGAAATTCGCTCGCTCTCATCACCGAAGATCACCGCATCACCGTCGAAGGCGATGCGCAGCTGCCCGGCCGGGCGGGTGATGTCGATCTGATCGGCTGCCGCCGCGGCGGTTTCGCCGGGCGGCTTGGGCAGGATGGTGGCCGCGGCGATGCCATGGCGCAGCGCGCTGCGCACTGATTCCGGGTTGGCCGACAGGAACAGGTCGGTTCCGAACGGCTTCACGTAGGGCCAGGTCGGCTCGCCGGCGGTGAACGTCGCGCGGATGATGCCAAGGCCGTAGTGCTGGATCGAGTTGAAAATGCGCAGGCCGGTATCGGCCGAGTTCCGCGACAGCAGGATCACCTCGACCCGCGGGTTCTCTGGACTGGCGCCCTGGTTCAACGCCAGCAGCTTGCGCACCACCGGGAACGCCACACCCGGGCCGAGGATGTCGTCTTCGTGCTGACGCTGGAACTCGGCATAGGCCGCCACGCCATCGCTCTCGAACAACGCGTGGCTTTCCTCGAGGTCGAACAGCGCGCGCGAGGTCACCGCGACGGTCAGCAAACGGGGGGAGTTGTCGCCCATCGGTGGGGGTCCTTCAAGCGGTCGGCATGGCCGGCCGCCTATTGTCTTCAAAAAACGAACTGTTCGCTCAGGATCCGGTCTTCCAGGTTGTGCTCCGGGTCGAACAGCAGGGTCACGCGGCGGTCTTTCGACTCGCGGATGGTCACTTCGACCACGTCGCGGGTCTCGTGCGAATCAGCGGTCACGCTGATCGGGCGCTTGTACGGGTCCAGTACGCGGAAACGCACTTCGGTGTCGGCTTTGAGGATCGCCCCGCGCCAGCGTCGCGGCCGATACGGGGCCAGCGGCGTCAGGGCGATGGTATGCGAGCCCAGCGGCAGCACCGGGCCGTGCGCGGAATAGTTGTAGGCGGTACTGCCAGCCGGGGTGGCGACCAGTACGCCGTCACCGATCAGTTCGGCCACGCGCTCCTGGCCGTTCAGGTCGATGCCGATATGCGCGGCTTGCCGGGTCTGCCGCAGCAGCGAGACATCGTTGTAGGCCAGCGAACCGGTACTGGTGCCCGATTCGGTCAGCGCGACCATTTCCAGCGGGCGCAGGTTGGCCGGTTCGGCGCGCGCAATGCGGGCCTGCACGTCATCGTCGCCACGGTACTGGTTCATCAGGAAACCGACCGTGCCCAGCTTCATGCCGAACACCGGCTTGCCCAGGTGTCCGTGCCGGTGCAGGGTCTGCAGCATGAAGCCGTCGCCACCCAGCGGGCACAGTACGTCGGCCTGCTCCGGCGTGTGATCGCCATAACGCGAAATCATCGCCGCGCGAGCCATCTGCGCAGGTTCGGTGGTGCTGGCCAGGAAAGCGATGCGGGGGGTGTCGCTCATCGGTGGATCCGGGGGGAAGGCATGAGGGAGAGCATAACCGAGCGCCGGGGGTTGGACTCCGCTGGGCGGATGACCGGCCCGTCCGCCGGGACACGCCGTAGAGCCATCCCTGGGGGCTCGGTCGCGCCATCCATGGCGCTCACGGTCCCGGCGGACGGGCCGGTCATCCACCTGACAGGTCGACGGCCGGCGTCGGGTCAGTGATCGCAGAATAGACAGGCAAAAACAGAACGGCCCCGCTTTCGCGGGGCCGCTGTGTTTCACGCATGCCGGGCAGCGCCCGGCGTTACATCACTTACGCACCATGCGCGGCCAGCTGGCCCAGGCGCTGGACTGCGACCGAAACGGTCGGGTAGTCCAGGGTCTTCTGCTCGGCCAGTTCGGCCAGCATCGCCAGGGTGAAGCGCAGGCTGTTGTCGTCACGGCCCATCCAGGCTGCGACCTTGGCCTCCGCGCTGCTGCCCTTGGTGCCCAGCACCTGGCCGGCCAGGTTGCGGTGGTTGGCCGCCAGTTCGTCACGCAGCACGCCACGTGCCACGGCGTGCCAACGACCGTTGACCTCCAGCGCGTCGACCTGCTCGAACAGCCACGGCAGCTGCAGGGCATCGCCCAGGCGGAAGTGGACCTTGGACACGTCCACCGGCTTCAGCTTGCGGGTGCGGGCCAGTTCGATGATGTCGAACGCCGGCTCCAGGAAGTGCAGTTCGGCCAGCTGCTGCGCCAGCGCGGACGGCAGGCCCTTTTCCTTCCACTCGGCCACCAGGGCTTCGTAGGTCGGACGCTGCGAATCCGGCAGCACACCCGAAGCAACGCGGATGTCGTTGAACGGACCCTGGTAGCGGTTGACCGCTTCGGTGATGCCCGGCATCGCACCCGGGCGCGACAGCAGCCAGCGCACGAACGAGCGCTGCAGCTTCCAGATCACTTCCAGCGCATCGATCTGCACCGACTCCGGCACTTTGCCGTCGAGGGCATCGATCTGCGCCCACAGCGCGCGTGCATCCAGCGTTTCGCGGCTGATGGTGTAGGCCTTGGCGACCTCGGCGATGGAACGGCCGGTGTCTTCCTGCATGCGCATCAGGAAGGTAGCGCCCATGCGGTTGATGGTCTGGTTGGTCACGGCCGTGGCGATGATTTCGCGCTTCAGGCGGTGACGCTCCATCGCGTCGGCGTACTTCTTCTGCAGCGGGGTCGGGAAGTAGCGCTGCAGTTCCTTGGACAGGTACGGATCTTCCGGGATGTCCGAATCCAGCAGCTGGGCGAACGCCACCAGCTTGGAGTAGGACAGCAGCACCGACAGTTCCGGACGGGTCAGGCCCTGGCCACGTGCCTTGCGCTGGGACAGCTCGGCGTCGGACGGCAGGAACTCGATCTGGCGGTCGAGCAGCCCCTGCTGTTCCAGGGTACGGATGAAGTGCTGCTTGGAACCCAGGCGCTTGACCGCCATCCGTTCCATCAGGCTCAGCGCCTGGTTCTGGCGGTAGTTGTCGTTGAGCACCAGCTCTGCGACTTCATCGGTCATCGAGGCCAGCAGCTTGTTGCGCTGCTCGACGGTCAGCTTCTTGGCCCGCACCACATCGTTGAGCAGGATCTTGATGTTGACTTCATGGTCGGAGGTGTCGACACCGGCCGAGTTGTCGATGAAGTCGGTGTTGAGCAGCACGCCGGCCTGCGCGGCTTCGATGCGGCCCAGCTGGGTCATGCCCAGGTTGCCGCCCTCGCCCACTACCTTGCAGCGCAGCTCGCCACCATTCACGCGCAGCGCGTTGTTGGCGCGGTCGCCGACATCGCTGTGCTGCTCGCTGGCAGCCTTCACGTAGGTACCGATGCCGCCGTTCCACAGCAGGTCGACCGGCGCCTTCAGGATCGCGCTCATCAGATCGTTCGGCGACAGCGCCTTGACGTTGTCGTCCAGGCCCAGCGCTTCGCGCACCTGCGGGGTGATCTCGATCGACTTCAGGCTGCGCGGATAGACGCCGCCGCCCTTGCTGATCAGCTTGGCGTCGTAGTCCGCCCAGCTCGAACGCGGCACGGTGAACAGGCGCTCACGTTCGACGAACGTGGTGGCCGCATCCGGGTTCGGGTCCAGGAAGATGTGGCGGTGGTCGAACGCGGCGACCAGGCGGATGTGGCGCGACAGCAGCATGCCGTTGCCGAACACGTCGCCGGACATGTCGCCGACGCCGACCGCGGTGAAGTCCTGGCTCTGGCTGTCACGGCCCAGCGCACGGAAGTGGCGCTTGACCGACTCCCACGCACCACGTGCGGTGATGCCCATGCCCTTGTGGTCGTAACCGACCGAACCACCGGAGGCGAACGCATCGCCCATCCAGAAGCCGTGCGCGATGGCCAGGCCGTTGGCGATGTCGGAGAAGGTCGCGGTGCCCTTGTCGGCGGCCACCACCAGGTACGGATCGTCCATGTCGTGGCGCACGACATCCACCGGCGGCACGATCTTGTTGTTGACGATGTTGTCGGTGATGTCCAGCAGGCCCTGGATGAACAGCTTGTAGCAGGCCACGCCGTTGGCGAAGATCGCATCGCGATCGCCATTCACCGGCGGCATCTTGGCGAAGAAGCCACCCTTCGCGCCGACCGGCACGATGACGGTGTTCTTGACCATCTGCGCCTTGACCAGGCCCAGCACTTCGGTACGGAAGTCTTCGCGACGATCCGACCAGCGCAGGCCACCACGGGCCACGGCGCCGAAGCGCAGGTGGGTACCTTCCACGCGCGGGCCGTAGACGAAGATTTCGCGGTACGGGCGCGGCTTCGGCAGGTCCGGCACCAGCGCCGAATCGAACTTGAAGCTGATGACATGGCCGTGCTGGCCGTTGGCATCGGTCTGGTAGTAGCTGGTACGCAGGGTCGCGTCGATCACACCCATGAACGAGCGCAGGATGCGGTCCTCGTCCAGGCTGGACACGCGGTCCATCAGCTTCAGCAGCGCATCGCGCGCAGCCTGCATCTGTGCGTCGCGGTCACCCTTGCGGGCGTCGACCACGGTCTTGAGCACCTTCAGGGTGGCGTCGTCGCCAGCAGCCAGCACATCGAAGTGGGCCTTCAGCTGGGCCTGGCCGGCAGCGATGTCGTCCTTGCTCTCGTGGCCGGTGGCCGGATCGAAGCGCGCTTCGAACAGCTCGACCAGCAGGCGGGCCAGCAGCGGGTAGCGCGCGAAGGTGCCTTCCACGTAGGCCTGCGAGAACGGCACGCCGGTCTGCAGCAGGTACTTGCAGTAGCCACGCAGCATGGCGACCTGGCGCCAATGCAGGCCGGCAGCCAGCACCAGGCGGTTGAAGCCATCGTTCTCGGCATCGCCGTGCCAGACGCGGGCGAAGGTCTCGCCGAAGGCTTCATCGACGCTGGCGGCATCGATCGCGCCGGCGGTCGATTCGACCTCGAAGTCCTGCACGTACACCGGCGCGTTGTCGACCGACAGGCGGTACGGACGCTCGGCGATCACGCGCAGGCCCATGTTTTCCATCATCGGCAGCGCATCCGACAGCGGAATGTCGTCCAGCTGGCGATACAGCTTCAGGCGCAGGCCGTCGCCGCTTTCACGCGGCACGGCCTGCAGGCTCAGGCGCAGGTCGTCCGGGCCGGTCAGGGCGTCGAGCTGGCTGACATCGTTGGCGGCAACCGCGGTGCTGTTGTCTTCGATGTAGCCGGCCGGCAACGCCTTGCCGATGCGGGCGGCGATGCGCAGGCCTTCGGTCTCGCCATGGCGGGACACCAGCGCTTCGCGCAGGTCGTCCTGCCAGTTGCGCAGCACCTGGGCCAGCTTCTGCTCCAGTTCGGCGGTATCGACGTCGAGCATTTCGCCAGGCTTCGGGCGCACGATCAGGTGCACCTGGGCCAGCGGCGATTCGCCCAGCACCACCGAGCTGTCCACGTACTCGCCGTGCAGCGCGTCCTTCAGCATCGCTTCGATGCGCAGGCGCACGTCGGTGTTGAAGCGCTCGCGCGGCAGGTAGACCAGCGCGGAGATGAAACGGCTGTACTTGTCGCGGCGCAGGAACAGGCGGCTGCGCACGCGCTCCTGCAGGCCCAGCACGCCCATCGCGGTGCGGAACAGTTCGTCCTCGCTGGACTGGAACAGTTCTTCGCGCGGCAGGGTTTCCAGGATGTGGCGCAGGGCCTTGCCGCTGTGGCTGGCCGGAGCCAGGCCGGACTGCTTCATCACGTGCTCGTGGCGCTGGCGCACCAGCGGGATTTCCCACGGGCGACGGTTGTACGCGCTGGAGGTGAACAGGCCAAGGAAGCGCTGCTCGCCGATGATCTTGCCCTTGGCGTCGAATTCCAGCACGCCGATGTAGTCCATGTAGCCAGCGCGGTGCACCCGCGAACGGGCATTGGTCTTGGTCAGGATCAGCGCGTCCTTCAGCCCGGACGTGGTGTTCAGACCCTGCGCGGCCAGCGTCTTGACCGGACGGGCGGCGGACTTGTCCTTGCCGCGCATCAGGCCCAGGCCGGTGTCGTTCAGCGGCGCCAGCACCTCTTCCTTGCCCTGCTTCTCGACGCGGTACTCGCGGTAGCCGAAGAAGGTGAAGTGGTTGTCGGCGGCCCAGCGCAGGAACTCCTGTGCTTCCTTGCGCGACGCGTCGTCGACCGGCAGCTGGCGGCTGCCCAGGTCGTCGGCCAGTGCCAGCGCCTTGTCCTTCATCGGCTGCCAGTCGCGCACGATCGCACGCACTTCGTCCAGCGCCTTGTTGATGGCCTGCTCGATGGCGGCCATGGCGTCGGCCGGCTGGCGGTCGATTTCCAGCAGCATCACCGACTCGGCATCGCCTTCGCCGACCTTGACCAGCTTGCCGGCCTTGTCGCGGGTGAAACGCAGCACCGGGTGGCCCAGCACGTGGACACCCACGCCCTGTTCGGCCAGCGACATGGTGACGGTGTCGACCAGGAACGGCATGTCGTCGTTGACGATCTGCAGCACGGTGTGCGGCGACTCCCAACCGTTGGCCTTCGCGGTCGGATTGAACACGCGGACGTTGGCCTTGCCGGCCTTGCGGGCACGGGCGAATTCCAGCGTCTCAGCCGCGAGAGCGGCCCACTCTTCAGCGCTGTGGTGCGGGAACTCGTCCGACTCCATGCGCTTGTAGAAGTCAGTGGCAAATGCCACTGCTTCGGCCTGTGCGGCCGCGGGGTAGCGCTTGCGCAAGGCCGTGTACACCGGCTCCAGGGAGAAACCAGCGGTCACTGCGACCTCCGCTTCTGCTGGTTTGGTCTTGTTTTTCACGGTCTTGGCTGCGGTTTTTTGCGGTTTCATGGCAGAGCGATGCGCTTGCTCAGTTGGGAAAATGAAATTGTAGCCCTACCGCACGAAAAGGCCTTGCTGCAGGACGGAATAACCAGATTCGGGTTTGCTGCGGTTTAGACGCCTATTCAGTTCGCACCGGTATGGTGCTGGCGCCCGCTTCAGCACTGCCGACAGGATCGGCAAAGCGTGTTACCGGAAGACACACGCGGCGACACCGATTCGATTCCACAATCCTGAACTGGACGGTATAGTCCACCGCGTGAATCCGGCCTACCTCCCCGTTGCCCTCGACGCACGCGATGAGCGCGTGTTCGATGCCGTGCGCGAGCTGCTGGCCCAGCAGGGCATGCAGATGAGCATGGATGCGGTGGCCCAGCACGCCGGCTGCTCCAAGCAGACCCTGTACTCGCGTTACGGCAGCAAGCAGGAACTGCTGCGCCGGGTGATGCAGCGCCACGTCGGCCACGCCACCGGCGCCATGGTTCGTGCACTCCGCACTGACGACCTGCGTGCCAGCCTGCTCCAGTTCGCCACCGACTTTCTGGAGCACTTCAACCAACCGCACGTGGGCCAGGCCTGTCGGCTGATCGCCGCCGATGCATCCCAGTTTCCCGAAGAGGCGCGTACGCTGTACCGGCATGGTGCCGGCGCGCTGACGCTTCATCTTGCTGAATGGATTGAAACCGTTTGCATGCGAGGCCAGCTCCGGCATGACGACCCGCACTTCATGGCCGAACTGCTGCTGAGCATGATCGCCGGTCAGGATTTCGACAAACAGCGCTTCCATACCCCCCATCGTGATGACGCGCAGCTGCGTCGGCGCTGGGCAGAGTTCTCCGTCGACAGCTTCCTGCGCGCCTTCGCGCCTCAGCCGTCGCCGGCCCCGTCTTCAAACCAACCCCGGAGTTCCTCCTGATGACCGCCCCACTCCGCACCCTTGCCTTGACGTGCGCCGTTGCTGTCGCGCTGGCTGCCTGCAAGAAGCCGGAACAGCAGACGCCCCCGCCGCCGGAGGTGGGCGTGATCGACGCCAAGCCGCAGACCCTGCCGCTGCAGCGTGAGCTGGTCGGCCGCCTGTCGCCGTTCCGCAGCGCCGACGTGCGTGCGCGCGTGCCGGGCGTACTGCTCAAGCGCGTCTACCAGGAAGGCTCCCAGGTCAAGCAGGGGCAACCCCTGTTCCTGATCGACCCGGCGCCGCTGCGTGCCTCGCTCAACGCCTCCGAGGCCCAGCTGGCTTCGGCCCGCGCCACCTACGCCAATGCCAAGGTGGCCGCCGACCGCGCCCGTTCGCTGGCGCCGCAGCAGTTCGTCTCCAAGTCCGACCTGGACAACGCCGAATCGGCCGAACGCACCGCGCTGGCCGCGGTCAAGCAGGCCGAGGCGGCGGTGACCTCCTCGCGCATCAGCCTGGGCTATACCGAAGTGACCGCACCGATCAGTGGCGTGGCCAACAAGCAGCAGGTCACCGAGGGCGCACTGGTCGGCCAGGGCGATGTGACCCTGCTGACCACCGTCGACCAGCTCGACCCGCTGTACGTGAACTTCTCGCTGAGCGTGGATGAGCTGACCCAGCTGCGTGCGCAGCAGGCCAAGGGCGCGCTGGCGCTGTCGGGTGACGGCAAGGCCACGGTCAACGTCAAGCTGGCCGACGGCACCACTTACAGCGAGCCGGGCACGCTGGACTTCTCTTCGACCACGGTCGACCCGGCCACCGGCGCGGTGTCGCTGCGTGCGCTGCTGCCGAACCCGCAGCAGATCCTGCTGCCGGGTGCCTTCGTCAGCTTCCAGGCCAACCTGGGCGAGCGCAACAACGCCTACCTGGTGCCGCAGCAGGCACTGCTGCGTGACACCACCGGCGGCTACGTGATGGTGGTCGGTGCCGACGGCAAGGTCATCCGCAAGAACGTGAAGACCGACGGTGCGCAGAACGGCAACTGGCTGGTCAGCGACGGCCTGGCCGCCGGTGACAAGGTGATCGTGGCCGGCGTGCAGAAGGTCAAGGAAGGCGCACCGGCAGTCGCCAAGCCGTGGACCCCGGGGCAGGACGCCAACGGCAAGCCTGCCGCAGGCGGCGCCGCTCCGGCGGGCGCGGCACCGGCCGCAGGCAAGGCACCGGCCGACGCGGCCAAGCCCGAGCAGGCCGATGCGGCCAAGCCGGCAGCCACCGATTCGAACAAGCAGTAACGGGAACCTTCCGTCATGCCTAAATTTTTCATCGAACATCCAGTCTTCGCCTGGGTGGTTGCGATCCTGATCTCGCTCAGCGGCGTGATCGCGATCCTCAACCTGGGCGTGGAGTCCTATCCCAACATCGCCCCGCCGCAGGTCACCGTCTCGGCCACCTACCCGG
This sequence comes from Stenotrophomonas sp. AS012628, assembly GCF_010608305.1. NCBI lineage: Bacteria > Pseudomonadati > Pseudomonadota > Gammaproteobacteria > Lysobacterales > Lysobacteraceae > Stenotrophomonas > Stenotrophomonas sp. AS012628. Next base: position 54,737 of record NZ_VMBJ01000020.1, read on the forward strand.
GTGCCAGTGCCGACACCACGGAGAAGTCGGTCACCCAGGTGATCGAGCAGCAGTTGACCGGTATCGATCACCTGCTGTACTTCAGCTCCTCGTCCGCCTCCAACGGCCGTGCACAGATCACCCTGACCTTCGAGACCGGTACCGATCCGGACATCGCCCAGGTGCAGGTGCAGAACAAGGTCTCGCTGGCCACGCCACGCCTGCCCTCGGAAGTGACCCAGCAGGGCGTGGTGGTGGCCAAGGCCAACGCCGGCTTCCTGATGGTGGTGGCGCTGCAGTCCGATACCCCCGCCATCAACCGTGACGCCCTGAACGACATCGTCGGTTCGCGCGTGCTCGACCAGGTCTCGCGTATCCCCGGCGTCGGCAGCACGCAGCAGTTCGGTTCCGAGTACGCCATGAACATCTGGCTGAACCCGGAAAAGATGCAGGGTTATGGCCTGTCGGCCAGCCAGGTGCTGGCGGCGGTGCGCGCGCAGAACGTGCAGTTCGCCGCCGGTGCGCTGGGTTCGGACCCGTCGCCGGAAGGCCAGCACTTCACCGCCACGGTCTCGGCCGAAGGCCGCTTCAGTTCGCCGCAGGAGTTCGAGAACATCATCCTGCGCGCCAATGCTGACGGTTCGCGCGTGCTGCTGAAGGACATCGCCCGCGTTGCCTTCGGTGCCAACAACTACGGCTTCGACACCCAGTACAACGGCAAGCCGACCGGCGCCTTCGCCATCCAGCTGCTGCCGGGCGCCAATGCCCTGAACGTGGCCGATGCGGTGCGCGCCAAGATGGACGAACTGCAGCCCAGCTTCCCGGCCGGCGTCACCTGGTTCTCGCCGTACGACAGCACCACCTTCGTCAAGATCTCGATCCAGGAAGTGGTCAAGACGCTGTTCGAGGCGGTGTTCCTGGTGTTCCTGGTGATGCTGATCTTCCTGCAGAACTTCCGCGCCACCCTGATCCCGACCCTGGTCATCCCGGTGGCCCTGCTCGGTACCTTCCTGGGCATGTGGATGATCGGCTTCACGATCAACCAGCTGACCCTGTTCGCGATGGTGCTGGCGATCGGCATCGTGGTCGATGACGCGATCGTGGTGATCGAGAACGTCGAACGCATCATGACCGAGGAAGGCCTGGCGCCGAAGCCGGCCACGCAGAAGGCGATGACCCAGATCACCGGCGCGGTGGTGGCGATCACCGTCGTGCTGGCTGCGGTGTTCATCCCGTCCGCCCTGCAGGGCGGCGCCGCCGGTGAGATCTACAAGCAGTTCGCCCTGACCATCGCCATCTCGATGGCGTTCTCGGCGTTCCTGGCCCTGGGCTTCACCCCGGCGCTGTGCGCGACTTTCCTCAAGCCGACGCACAACGACAACCCGAACATCATCTACCGCACCTTCAACAAGTACTACGACAAGATCAGCCACACCTACGTGGGCCACATCACCTCGGCGGTGCGGCATGCGCCGCGCTGGATGATCCTGTTCGTGGTGCTGACCGCTCTGTGCGGTTTCCTGTTCACCCGCATGCCGGGCAGCTTCCTGCCGGAAGAAGACCAGGGCTATGCGCTGGCGATCGTGCAGCTGCCGCCGGGCTCGACCAAGGGCCAGACCAACGAAGTGTTCGCGCAGATGCGTGGCATCCTGGAAAAGCAGGATGGCTATGAAGGCATGCTGCAGGTGGCCGGTTTCAGCTTCGTCGGTTCCGGCGAGAACGTGGGCATGGGCTTCATCCGCCTGAAGCCGTGGGAGGAACGCAAGTTCACCGCGCCGGAGTTCATCCAGAACATGAACGGCGCGTTCTATGGCATCAAGGAAGCGCAGATCTTCGTGGTCAACCTGCCCACCGTGCAGGGCCTTGGCCAGTTCGGTGGCTTCGACATGTGGCTGCAGGACCGTAGCGGTGCCGGTTACGAGCAGCTGACCCAGGCCCGCAACATCCTGCTCGGCCAGGCCGCGCAGAAACCGGACCACCTGGTCGGTGTGCGCCCGAACGGCCTGGAAAACGCGCCGCAGCTGCAGCTGCACGTGGATCGCGTGCAGGCGCAGTCGATGGGCATGTCGGTGTCGGACGTGTACAGCACCATCCAGCTGATGCTGGCCCCGGTGTACGTCAACGACTTCTTCTACGAAGGCCGCATCAAGCGCGTGACCATGCAGGCTGATGGCCCGTACCGCACCGGCCAGGAGTCGTTGAAGAGTTTCTACAGCCCGTCCAGCCTGACCACCAATGCCGATGGCACCAACGCGATGATCCCGCTCAACACGGTGGTCAAGTCCGAATGGGTGTCGGCACCGCCGTCGCTGAGCCGCTACAACGGCTACTCGGCGATCAACATCGTCGGCTCGCAGGCACCGGGCACCAGCTCGGGTGAGGCAATGCAGACCATGGAAGGCATCGTCAACGACGATCTGCCGGCCGGCTTCGGCTACGACTGGTCCGGCATGTCCTACCAGGAAATCCTGGCCGGCAACGCGGCGACGCTGCTTCTGGTGCTGTCGATCGTAGTGGTGTTCCTGTGCCTGGCCGCGTTGTATGAAAGCTGGTCGATCCCGGTGGCGGTGCTGCTGGTAGTGCCGCTGGGCGTGCTCGGCGCCCTCGGCCTGTCCATGCTGCGTGGCCTGCCGAACGACCTGTTCTTCAAGATCGGCCTGATCACCGTGATCGGCCTGGCGGCGAAGAACGCGATCCTGATCGTCGAGTTCGCGGTGGAGCAGCGCGCAGCTGGCAAGACCCTGCGTGATGCCACCATCGAGGCGGCACGCCTGCGTTTCCGACCGATCCTGATGACCTCGTTCGCGTTCATCATGGGCGTGATCCCGATGGCGATCTCCACCGGCGCCGGCGCCAACTCCCGCCACGCCATCGGTACCGGCGTGATCGGCGGCATGCTGTTCGCCACCCTGCTCGGCCTGTTGATGATCCCGGTGTTCTTCGTGGTCGTGCGCCGCATGCTGGGCGACAAGCTGGATGAACCGTCCAAGGAGTTCATGGAACGCCAGCGTGATGCGGATGCTGCACACCGCCCGGATCGTTGATCCGGTGGTGAGCTGAAACGAGAAAGGCCCCGGAGCGATCCGGGGCCTTTTTTCTGCTTTTGAATGCATCCCAACCAAGGTTGGCATCTACCAGGGCAACGACATGCCCGACGGCTGGCAATCACCAGAGCTGCGGCATGCCCGGTAGCCGCCAACCTTGGTTGGCGCCGTTCGGGCCACGTCTCAGCGCAGCAGCGCAATCACCACGCACACCACCACGAGAGCCAGCGCAGGCCATTGCATCGGCAGGAAGAAGAAGTGATGGGGTGCGGCCTCGCCCTTCTGCCGGGGCACACGATTGAGCCACAGGCCCAGCAGTACGTTCACCGCTGCGCCGATGCCTGCACCCAGCAGCACCTGGGGCAGTGGAGTGTTGCCCTTGGAGCCTTCATGCGGGAAGAAGTACGCCAGCAGCAGGATGGCTGCGATCGGCGTCACCAGCGTCATGAATCCCCAACCTCGATAGATCATCTTTGCAGACCGCGTAATAAACGACCTGCATTGGAACAGATCGGGTATCGCCCGGCCAAGAAGACCGTGTAGATCCACGCATGGCGTGGATCTACCGGCCGCGCCGCCGTTGCAGCGGCGCGGCCCTTTCCACTCAGCGCAGTCCGGTCTCGTTGCGGGCGATCACCAGGCGCTGGATTTCCGAGGTGCCTTCGTAGATCTCGGTGATCTTGGCATCACGGAAGTAGCGCTCCAGCGGCATTTCCTTCGAATAACCCATGCCGCCATGGATCTGCACCGCCTGGTGGGTGATCCACATCGCGGCTTCCGAAGCGGTCAGCTTGGCCACCGCCGCTTCCGTGCTGAAGCGCTTGCCCTGGCCCTTCACCCACGCCGCGCGCAGGGTCAGCAGCAGTGCTGCGTCCAGCTTGCACTTCATGTCGGCAATCTTGGCCTGGGTCATCTGGAAGGTGCCGATGGCCGCGCCGAACGCCTTGCGCTCCTTCACGTATTCCAGGGTCGCTTCATAGGCGGCGCGGGCGATGCCGATGGCCTGCGAGGCGATACCGATGCGGCCGGCATCGAGCACACTCATGGCGATCTTGAAGCCCTCGCCTTCCTCGCCCAGCACATCCTCAGCCTGCGCCACGTAATCGTTGAACTCGATCTCGCAGGTGGCCGAGGCACGGATGCCCAGCTTCGGTTCGGTCTTGCCGCGACCGAAGCCCGCCTTGTCGGTATCGATGAGGAAGGCAGTGATGCCGCGCGCGCCCTTGTCCGGCTCGCTCATCGCGAACAGCACGATGTACTTGGCCACCGGGCCGGAGGTGATCCAGCTCTTCTTGCCGTTGATGATGAAGGTGCCGTCGGCCTGCTTCACGGCGCGGCAGCGCATGGCCGTGGCGTCCGAACCGGACTGCGGCTCGGTCAGCGCAAACGCGCCGATGGCCTCGCCCTCGGCGATGGCACGCACGTACTTCTGCTTCTGTTCCTCGGTACCGTGGGTGAGGATGCCATTGCAGAACAGCGAGTTGTTGACCGACATGATGGTCGAGTGGGCAGCGTCGGCGGCAGCGACCTCCACCATTGCCAGCACGTACGCAACCGGGTCCATGCCCGCGCCACCGTATTCGGTCGGCACTTCGATGCCCATCAGGCCGTTCTCGCCCAGCAGGCGGATGTTGTCCAGCGGGAACTCGCCGGTGCGGTCATGGTGCTCCGCGCTCGGGGCGATCTTTTCCTGCGCGATGCGCCGCGCAACGTCCTGCAACATCAACTGCTCTTCAGTAAAGCTGAAATCCACAACACCCTCCCGGGTACATGATGTTATGGGCCGCGCACGGCGTGCCCAGGTGCCCCGATTGTACCGGGGCCCGGCGGCTTCCGTACGCCAGCGACTTGACCGCAGCAGGCCTTCTCAGCGAATATATCTCTATATCGCGATAGGTAGATATTTATGGATCTTGAAGACTGGTCGACCCGCCTGAAGGTGTTCGCCGATGCGACCCGCGTGCGCCTGCTGGCGCTGCTGGAGCAGGAGGAACTGACCGTGGCCGAACTGTCGGCGATCACCCGGCTGGCACAGCCGCGGGTGTCCACCCATCTGGCGCGCCTGAAGGAAGCCGGCCTGGTTCGCGACCGCCGTGCCGGCGTGTCGGCCTATTACCGCTTCGACGAGGCCCAGCTGGACCCGGCGCAGCGTGCATTGTGGCATGCCTTGAGCAATGGAAGCGACGACCCGCTGCTTCGCCAGGACGCCGAACGCGTCGCCGCCGTGCTGGCCCACCGCGCCTCCGACCAGAACTGGGCCGACAGCGTGGCCGGCGACATGGAGCGCCACTATTCTCCAGGCCGGACCTGGGAGGCCCTTGCGCGCACCGCGCTGCCACTGCTGGAAACCGGCGACGTGCTGGACATTGCCTCCGGTGATGGCGTGCTGGCCGAACTCGTCGCCCCGCATGCCAAGCGCTACATCTGTATCGACACCAGCGCACGCGTGGTCGCCGCCGCCAGCGAGCGCCTGCGCCGCCTGCCCAATGTGGAAGTGCGCGAGGGCGACATGCATGCCCTGCCGTTCAAGGACGGCAGCTTCGACCTGGTGGTGCTGATGCATGCGCTGACCTACGCCAGCAAACCGGCGCAGGCGGTGACCGAAGCCGCACGCGTGCTGCGCCCCGGTGGCCGCCTGCTGCTGTGCAGCCTCGCCCGCCACGAGCACAAGGCAGCAGTGGAGGCTTACGGCCACGTCAACCTCGGTTTCAGTGACAAGGAACTGCGCAGGTTCGTCGACAAGGCCGGCCTGCAGGTGTCCAGCCTGGAGACGGTTACCCGCGAAAAGCGTCCGCCGCACTTTGAAGTGATTTCACTGATCGCCAACAAGCCCTGAGCCGAGACCGCCATGCCTGCCCTGCCCTGGTTGCATCCTGATCGTGCCAACGCCCTGCTCGACGCCCTGCGCGAGCGGATCCTGATCATCGACGGCGCGATGGGTACGATGATCCAGCGCCATGGCCTGCAGGAAGACGATTACCGTGGCGAGCGCTTCGCCGATGGCTACGACCATCTGCATGGCCCCGGCTGCGATCACGCAACACCGGAAGGCCATGACCTGAAGGGCAACAACGATCTGCTGCTGCTGACCCGGCCGCAGATCGTCGCCGACATCCACACCGCCTACCTGGAAGCGGGCGCGGATCTGGTCGAGACCAACACCTTCAACGCCACGTCGGTCAGCCAGGCCGACTACCACCTCGAACACCTGGTGTACGAATTGAACAAGGCCGGTGCCGCAGTTGCGCGAACCTGCTGTGATGCAGTGGCTGCGACCACGCCGGGCAAGCCCCGCTTCGTGATCGGGGTGATCGGCCCCACCAGCCGCACCGCCTCGATCAGTCCCGACGTCAATGATCCGGGCTTCCGCAACACCAGCTTCGACGAGCTGCGCGACACCTACCGCGAAGCGATCGAGGGCCTGATCGACGGCGGTGCCGACACCCTCATGGTCGAGACCATCTTCGACACGCTCAACGCCAAGGCGGCGCTGTATGCGCTGGAAGAGGCTTTTGATGCGCGTGGCGCTCGCTTGCCGGTGATGATCTCCGGCACCATCACCGACGCGTCCGGACGCACCCTGTCCGGGCAGACAGCGGAAGCCTTCCATGCCTCGCTGGCGCATGCACGACCGCTGTCGATCGGACTGAACTGCGCGCTGGGTGCCGATGCCATGCGCCCGCACGTGGAAACCCTTGCACAGGTCGCCGGCTGTTATGTCAGCGCACACCCCAATGCCGGCCTGCCCAATGCCTTCGGCGAGTACGACGAAACGCCGGAGGACATGGCCAGTACCCTGCGAGGCTTCGCCGAAGATGGCCTGCTGAACCTGGTCGGCGGCTGCTGCGGTTCCACCCCGGACCATATCCGTGCAATTGCCGAGGCCGTGGCCGGGCTGCCGCCGCGCGCCCTGCCCGGTTCCCAGGAGCAGCAGGCCGCATGAGCACCTCGCCCTACACCCGCCTGTCCGGGCTGGAACCGCTGGTCATTACTCCGGATCTGCTGTTCATCAACGTCGGCGAACGCACCAACGTCACCGGCAGCGCGCAGTTCCGCAAGCTGGTCAAGGAAGGCCGCTACGAAGAAGCGGTGGACGTGGCCCGCCAGCAGGTGGCCAGCGGCGCGCAGATCCTCGACGTCAACATGGACGAGGGCCTGATCGATTCGGAAGCGGCGATGACCCGCTACCTCAACCTGATCATGTCCGAGCCGGACATCGCGCGTATCCCGGTGATGGTCGACTCCTCCAAGTGGAGCGTGATCGAGGCCGGCCTGAAATGCCTGCAGGGCAAGAGCGTGGTCAACTCGATCTCGCTGAAGGAAGGCGAGGCACTGTTCCGCGAACACGCACGCAAGGTCCTGCGCTATGGCGCCGCCGCGGTGGTGATGGCCTTCGATGAAAGCGGGCAGGCCGATACCTGCGCGCGCAAGGTCGAGATATGCACCCGCGCCTACCGCATCCTCGTCGACGAGATCGGTTTCCCGCCGCAGGACATCATCTTCGACCCGAACATCTTCGCCGTCGCCACCGGCATCGAAGAGCACGACAACTATGCAGTGGACTTCATCGAAGCCACCCGCATCATCAAGCAGACGCTGCCGCACTGCCATGTGTCCGGCGGTGTCTCCAACGTGTCGTTCTCGTTCCGTGGCAACGAAACGGTACGCCAGGCCATCCACTCGGTGTTCCTGTACCACGCCATCGCCGCCGGCATGGACATGGGCATCGTCAACGCCGGCGCCATGCCGATCTACGACGAGCTGGAGCCGGAACTGCGCGAGCGCGTGGAGGACGTGATCCTCAACCGCCGCAGCGACGCCACTGAGCGCCTGCTGGAAATCGCCGAGCGCTACAAGGGCAAGAAGGGCGCGGCAAAGACCGAGGACCTGGCCTGGCGCGAGAAGCCGGTGGCGCAGCGCCTGGCGCACGCGCTGGTGCATGGCCTGGACGCCTATGTGGAAGAGGACACCGAACTGGCCCGCCAGGCCTCCAGCCGCCCGCTGGATGTGATCGAAGGCCCGCTGATGGACGGCATGAACGTGGTCGGCGACCTGTTCGGCGCCGGCAAGATGTTCCTGCCGCAGGTGGTGAAGTCCGCGCGCGTGATGAAGAAGGCGGTGGCCTACCTGCTGCCGTACATCGAAGCGGAAAAGGCGCGCAGCGGCGACACCGCCAAGAGCAACGGCAAGATCATCATGGCCACGGTGAAGGGCGATGTGCATGACATCGGCAAGAACATCGTCGGCGTGGTCCTGGCCTGCAACAACTTTGAAGTAGTCGACCTTGGCGTGATGGTGCCGGCACAGAAGATCCTCGATGCCGCCCGTGAACACAACGCCGACCTGATCGGTCTGTCCGGGCTGATCACTCCGTCGCTGGAGGAGATGAGCCACGTCGCCCGCGAGATGCAGCGCCAGGGCTTCGAGCTGCCGCTGCTGATCGGTGGCGCCACTACCTCGCGTGCGCATACCGCGCTGAAGATCGACCCGCATTACAAGGCCCCCACGGTGTGGGTGAAAGATGCCTCGCGCGCGGTCGGCGTGGCCCAGTCGCTGATCTCGCGTGACCTGCGTGAAGCCTTCGTTGCCGCCAACGAGGCCGACTATGCCGAGATCCGCGCGCGCCACCGCAATCGCGGCGATGCCAAGCGCCTGGTCACGCTGGAACATGCACGCGGGCAGAAATTCCAGGGAGGATGGGACAGCTACACGCCGCCGGCACCGAACCAGCCCGGCCTGCACGTATTCGACGACTACCCGCTGGCCGAACTGGTCGACTACATCGACTGGACGCCGTTCTTCCAGGCCTGGGAGCTGGCCGGCAAGTTCCCGGCCATCCTCACCGACGAGATCGTCGGCACTCAGGCCAGCGATCTGTACAAGGATGCCCGCGCGATGCTCGAGCGCATCGTCGGCGAAAAGTGGCTGACCGCCAAGGCCGTGTTCGGCCTGTGGCCGGCCAACAGCGTCGGCGACGACGTGCGCGTGCAGCACCCACAGGGCGAGACCACGCTGCACTTCCTGCGCCAGCAGGTGGACAAGCCGGCCGAGCGCCCCGATTTCTGCCTGGCCGATTTCATCGCGCCGGCCGACAGTGGCCAGCAGGACTGGATCGGCGCCTTCGCGGTGACCGCCGGCATCGGCATCGACGCCCACGTGGCGCGCTTCGAGGCCGACCATGACGATTACAACGCGATCCTGCTCAAGGCCCTCGCCGACCGCTTCGCCGAAGCGTTGGCCGAGCGGCTGCACCAGCGCGTACGCACGGAATTCTGGGGCTACGACCACGCCGAGACGCTGGACAACGAGGCACTGATCGACGAACAGTATCGCGGTATCCGCCCCGCGCCGGGCTATCCCGCCTGCCCGGAGCACAGCGAAAAGCGCTGCCTGTTCGACCTGCTGCAAGCCGAAGCGAACGCCGGCATGGCGTTGACCGAGAGCTTCGCGATGCTGCCCACCGCAGCGGTATCGGGTTACTACTTCAGCCACCCGCAGAGCCAGTATTTCGTGGTCGGCCGGCTCAGCCGCGAACAGGTCGGCGACTACGCACGCCGCAAGGGCGTGGACCGCGCCCAGGCCGAGCGCTGGCTGGCCTCCAACCTCGACTACGATCCCGAATGACACAGAAAGGGGCGGAGGGGATTAAGTCGTTTGTGCCCCAAACGACTTAATCCCCTCCGTCCCCTTTTTGCTTCATCATTCCGCGATGACTGTCCCCGTTGCCCGCCTCTCCAGCTTCTACCTGTTCTACTACGCAGCGCTCGGTGCGTTCACCCCTTACTGGAGCCTGTTCCTCACTGCGCGCGGCATGAGCGTGACCGCGATCAGCGTGATGATGGGCCTGTGGTATGCAACGCGTGTGGTTGCGCCCAGCACCTGGACCTCGCTGGCGGCGGCCTCGCCACGGCCGATCCGCCTGCTGCGTATCGGCTGCCTGCTGACCCTGATCAGCTTCGCCGCGTTCCTGCTTCCTCTGCCGCAGCCGTGGATGTATCCGGCAATGGTGGTGTTCTGCTTCTTCTACAACGCGGTAATGCCACAGTTCGAGTCGATCACCCTCACCCATCTCGGCAGCGACAGCCATCGCTACGGCCTGATCCGGGTCTGGGGCTCACTGGGCTTCATCGCCATCGTGACCCTGTTCGGCTGGCTGATCGAAGGTGACGGCACCTCCAGCCGCGCCGGGCTGCTGCCGTGGATGATGCTGCCGCTGTTCGTCCTGCTGGTCGCTTCCGCCTTCAGCAATCACTACGCGCGCGGCATCGGCCGGACCGAAGGCGACGCCAGCGGCTTCTGGCAGATCGTGCGCCGCCCTCCGGTACTCGCGTTCTTCCTCGCTGCCTTCATGGAGCAGCTTTCGTTCGGACCGTACTACACGTTCTTCTCGGTCTACATGGACCATCACGGCTACCGCACATCCACGCTCGGCCTGCTGTGGACCATCGGCGTGGTGTTCGAGGTCGGCGTGTTCTTCACCATCGGCCGTTTCTTCCGTCGCTACGACGCCAGCTGGATGCTGCTGATCGCGCTGGTCAGTTCCTGCCTGCGCTGGGCGGTCACCGCGCTGTTCCCGGAGAACCTGCCGGTGATGCTGCTGGCCCAGACCGCGCATGCGCTCGGCTTTGCTGCTTTCTTCGCCGCAGCCATGCAGATGCTGGCGACCTATTTCCCGGGCCGCCTCAACGGCCATGGCCAGGGCCTGCTGTACGGTTTCTCGTCCGGTGTCGGCGGCGTGCTGGGCGCACTCATTGCCGGCCAACTGTGGAAGATCGACGATGGCCGCACCGCATTCCTGGCGGGGAGCGGGTTTGCCCTGGTCGGCGCATTGCTGTGCTTCTTCGCACTGAGCCTGCCGTTGATCCGTGCACGCCGCAGCATTGCGCGCGCCCGGTAACGAAAACGCCGGGCAATGCCCGGCGTTTTCATCGTGCAGCAGGTGTAGTTACCAGATCAGGTCGTCCGGCACCTGGTACTGCGGGTCCGCGTACGGATCTTCCTCGGCCGGCGCATCCGGATCGACCTTCAGCGCCACCGAGGCGGCGAACACCGCTTCGGACTGTGCCAGCACCTCGGCAGTCACCAGCAGGTAGCGGCCATTGAGCTGCACCACGCCCAGCTCACCGGCATTGAGCGCGGTCAGCTGTTCGGCGGTCACGTAGATGCGCTTGATCTTGCCGCCGTACGGGAAGTGGCGGGCGATGTCCGCCGCCTCGGCGTTGAGGCTCTTGTCCTTCAGCAGTTCTTCCAGCTTGGCCTTCGCCTCACGGCGAACGCGTGCTTCTTCCTGCTTCAGGCGCTCGGTCTCGATGCGCTCTTCCTTCTCCCGCTGCGCGCGGATTGCATAGGCCTTGGCCAGGTCCATCTCTTCGGCGCTGCGCGGCTTGCGCGGGCCCTGCTGTCCCTGGCCACCGCGCGCATGCCCGCCGGGCTTGCCCGCGCCACCATGACCGTGCCCGCGACGCTCGCCGGGCTTGTGTTCGCCCTTGCCTGCGCCCTGCGGCTTTCCATTGCCGTTGCCACCCTTGCCCTGCGGGCGGCCATCACGACGGGGGCCATCATTCTTGCGCTCGGGCTTGGGCGCGGGCTTGAAGCCCAGGCCCATCAGCTGGTCGCGGAGGGTATCGCTCATAGGATTCGGATCAGTAGTGCGGCGGCGGCGGTTCGCTCGCCGGATCAGAAGAATTCAGTGCGTTGCGGACCTTGCCCAGGTCTTCCAGCAGCACGCGCAGCACATCGGCGTTGCGCATGCCCTGCATGCGGGCATCAGCCAGCGCATCGCTCAGTTCGGCCAGCGCCTGTTCCTGGAAGGACACGCGCATTTCCAGCTCGACCAGGCGCGCTTCCAGCGCCTGCTCGCGTTCAGTGGGCATATCAGACATGCAACGAGCGCCCCCGGCCAATGCCGTAGTACGCAAGACCTGCAGCTTCCACTTCGCCCGGCTCATACAGGTTGCGGCCGTCGAACACCACTGCGTCCTTCAACTGCTCGCGCAGCTTCTGGAAGTCGGGGCTGCGGAACTGCTTCCACTCGGTGACCACCACCAGTGCATCGGCGCCCTGCAGTGCTTCGCCTGCCGTGCTGCAGAACGTGAGGTCGTCGCGCTCACCGAAGATGCGCTGCGATTCATGCATCGCTTCCGGGTCGTAGGCACGCACCGTGGCACCGCCTTCCCAGAGCTGGGCCAGCAGGCGACGGCTGGAGGCCTCACGCATGTCGTCGGTGTTCGGCTTGAAGGCCAGGCCCCATACGGCGAACGTCTTGCCGCGCACGCCTTCGTCCTCGCCCTTGTCGTAATGGCGCTGGATGAGGGCGAACAGGTGGCCCTTCTGTGCATCGTTGACCGCTTCAACCGCATTGAGCAGCTTCGGCTCCAGGCCATACTGCTGGGCGGTACGGGCCAGTGCCTGCACGTCCTTCGGGAAGCACGAGCCACCGTAGCCGGCGCCCGGATAGATGAAGTGCCAGCCGATGCGCGGGTCCGAGCCGATGCCCTGGCGGACCTGCTCGACGTCGGCACCCACGCGTTCGGCGATGTTGGCGATTTCATTCATGAACGAAATCTTGGTCGCCAGCATCGCGTTGGCGGCGTACTTGGTCAGCTCGGCCGAGCGCACGTCCATTTCCACCACACGGTCGTGGTTGCGGTTGAACGGCGCGTACAGGCGACGCATCACCGCCACCGACTCCTCGCTGGTCGCACCGATGATGATGCGGTCCGGGCGCATGCAGTCGGCGACTGCGTCGCCTTCCTTCAGGAATTCCGGGTTGGACACCACGTCGAAGGCGATGTCCGCGCCCCGCGCGGCCAGCTCTTCAGCGATGGCTGCACGCACCTTGTCAGCGGTGCCGACCGGCACCGTCGACTTGTTGACCACCACGGTCGGCACGCTCATGTGCCGGCCGATGGTGCGGGCCACGGCCAGCACGTACTGCAGATCGGCGCTGCCATCCTCGTCCGGGGGCGTGCCAACGGCGATGAACACCACCTGGCCATGCTCGATGGCGGCCGCCGCATCGGTGGTGAACGCCAGCCGCGAGGCGGCATGGTTGGCCTTCACCATCGGCTCAAGGCCCGGCTCATAGATCGGGATGATGCCCTGGTTGAGGCCATCGACCTTGGCCTGATCGATGTCCACGCAGACCACCTGGTGGCCTGCGTCGGCCAGGCAGGTACCGGTCACCAGTCCAACGTAACCGGTACCAAAAATCGCAACGCGCATATCCGTATTCGCTCCTGAATGACTTACGGCAGAACGCCCAGCAGCTCGACGTCGAACGTCAGCGTCGCGTTCGGGCCGATCGGGCCGCCCGGGGTGCCGTTCTCGCCGTAGGCCAGTTCGCCCGGGATCCAGAAGCGGTACTTCGAACCGACCGGCATCAGCGCGACGCCTTCGGTCCAGCCCTTGATCACCTGGTCCAGGCCGAACTCGGCCGGCTGGCGGCCGTAGGAACTGTCGAACACGGTGCCGTTGAGCAGCTTGCCTTCGTAGTTCACGCGCACCTTGCTGCTCGGCAGAGGACGCTCGCCGCTACCCGGGCGGATCACCTGGTACTGCAGGCCCGACGAGGTGGTCACCACGCCCGGCTGGGTCTTGTTCTTGGCCAGGAATGCGTTGCCCTCCGTGCGGTTGGTCTGCGCAGCCTGGGCGGCCTTGGCCTGCATTTCAGCCTGCTTGGCACCCATGAAGGCCTGGATGGTGGCGGTCGCGTCAGCTTCCGTCATCTTCGGCTGGCCCTTGGTCAGGCCGGTGCTGATCGCGTCAAACAGCGAGGCGACATCGATATCGTCCTTCAGCTGCGCCAGCGACGGGCCCACCGAGTAGGAGCCGATCATCTGCGACACCTTGACGCGGTCGACCTTCGGCGGCTGCGAACCCGGTGCCACGCCCGGCACCTGCTGGCCACTGCGGGCCATCACGACCTGGCGCAGGGCGGCATCGGTGGCCTTGGCCTGTTCCTGGGTGATCTGCGGCTGCAGGCCCTCGAACGAGCGCTCAACGGCGGTGCGCAGGGCGGCCACATCGATCTCTTCGGCGATCGGGGTGAACGACTTGGCCACGTCCAGGCCGATGGCATAGCCGAGCTTCTGCTTGGGGGAATTCAAGGTTGCGGTCTCCTTGGCGGCTGCGGGGGCAGCCGGTTGTTGCGACAGAGCGACACCCGAAGTGCCCATCGCCAGAATCAGAACCGACGCCGCGGCGCCGCGCATTCCCATCTTCATTCGCTGCATTCCTGGAAGTGTCTGGGCGCCGACGTCGGCGCGAAAAGAAGCATTGTCGCACGCATGCCGTCGATGTCGAGGCATGCGTGCCGGATATCAATGCGTGGCGGCTGCCGCCAGCGCCTTGTCGATGGCCGCGGTCAGCTGCGGATCGTCCGGCGTCACCTTGCTGGCGAACTGGGCAATGACCTTGCCATCGCGGCCCACGAGGTATTTGTGGAAGTTCCAGGCCGGCGCAACGCCGGTCGCTGCGGTCAAGCGCTGGTACAGCGGCGTGGCCTGGGTACCGACCACATGCACCTTCTCGAACATCGGGAACTTGACGCCATAGGTCAGGGTGCAGAAGTCCTGGATCTGCTTCTCGTCACCCGGTTCCTGGCCCTTGAAGTCATTGGAAGGGAAGCCCAGCACCGCGAAACCGCGGCCGGCATAGCGCTTCTGCAGCGCCTCCAGCCCTTCGTACTGCGGCGTGTAGCCACACTTGCTGGCGGTGTTGACCACCAGCAGCACCTGCCCGTGATAGCGCTGCTGCAGATTCACCTGCTGCTTGCTGGCCAACGGCCGGTATTCCAGATCGAGCAGGTCGGCCGCCAGCGCACTGGCGGAACCGGCGGCACCGGCCACCATCAGGGCCAGCAGGGACAGGCCGCGCAGGCGGCACGGGGAAACGGTCGGCAGGGGCATCAGAGGCGGTCCGCGGTAGCCATTCACAAGGCCCGGCCAGCGCTGGCCGGGAATCGGCCGAACTATAGCACCGGGCTCCGGCACCCCTGATGGCACAGGCCCACACGGGCTTTGCGCTGCGTGGCGGATGCGCTGCCCGGGCGCCATCGATGGCGCAGCGATGACATAGCATGGACATCACTGAATGGAAGGCGGCCCCGGGAAGACCCCTGCGGCAGTTTTATTTCCCTTTTAAATCAATCAAATAAAGGGATATTTCAGCAATCTGACCACCCCTGCCATCAGTTGGGGGCGGCAAGGGGTTGCACGTAGGCGTGCCGGTGTTATAGTTGCATACAACACCAGTCACCTGAGACAGGGGGAAGCCATGAACGTCCGGATCCGTCGCATCCTCATCGCACCCGCGGCCGTCGCTGTTTCGACCCTGCTCGTGCTGGCCTGGTGGGCCACGCCCACCGCCCCTGCTTCTGCCGCTGCTGAAAGTACGCAGGACGCAACGCTCTCCCCGGCAGGGAACGCCCCCTCC
>NZ_VMBJ01000200.1:0-246 GCF_010608305.1 Stenotrophomonas sp. AS012628
GTCATGGTCGTGCTCGTCGTGCCCGGCATGCTCCTCTTCCTCGAAATTGACGAACTTGCGCAGGTGCATGCCCGGCAGGTCCTGCACCGCGACGCTGGTGCCCTGGCGGCCGGCGAGCACCTTGGGCAGGAAGTTCTCCAGGTCCGGGCCGATCCAGTAGAACAATTGCACCTCGCGCAGCCGCCGTACGTCGGAAGGACGCAGGGCGTACTGGTGCGGCGAGGCGCCCGGCGGCAGCAGTACGTC
>NZ_VMBJ01000201.1:0-246 GCF_010608305.1 Stenotrophomonas sp. AS012628
GTTTCGGCGCCGGCAACCGCTGTGGTGGGGGTGTCCGGCGAGCCGCCGGCCGGCGCTCCGCCGATGACCACGAACTGCAGGTCGGTCTTGGCGATCCAGAAGTCCCGCCGGGCTTCGATGGCCGCGGCATTGGCCGCGATGCGGGCCCGTGCTTCGGTCAGAAGCGAGAACACATCGACCATCATGCCATTGTACCGGAGCTGGCTCTCATCGGCGATGATCTGGCGCAACGGCAGGATCTGCGAC
>NZ_VMBJ01000202.1:0-245 GCF_010608305.1 Stenotrophomonas sp. AS012628
GCGGAAGTCCTCGTCAATGATGATGACGGGAAAGCGGAATTTCATCGTGGTTCCTTATGGATGCAGCTAAAGGCACCGCTCCGGATACGCCTGAACGCGCGGAAACGGACTACAAAAACTAGGTCTTGGGCAGCGTCACACCGTGCTGGCCCTGGTACTTGCCACCACGATCCTTGTACGAGGTTTCGCATTCCTCGTCGCTCTCGAAGAACAGCACCTGCGCGCAGCCTTCCCCAGCGTAGATC
>NZ_VMBJ01000203.1:0-244 GCF_010608305.1 Stenotrophomonas sp. AS012628
TAATTGCACTGCGGCTGGCTCCATTGCGCCCCCAACCAGACTGCGTTGGAAATCGTAGTCCATCCTGCATCGGTCGAGCACTGGGGGGCTGGAATCGCCCCGTGACTGATCGGCGTGACGCACGTCGAGTCCTGATAGCCAGGCGAACAGAGCGTGGGGTTGGCCAGCGCGGCGCGCGCACCGAACAACAACAGACCCAACAGAAGAATCCGCAAAATCCGCTTCATTTTTCCCTCCCGTTAAT
>NZ_VMBJ01000204.1:0-244 GCF_010608305.1 Stenotrophomonas sp. AS012628
GGACAGTGCCAGCCAGAGCGGCCTGGGACGCACGGCGACGCTGGACATGCTGGAGCACTTGAACGCCACCGGCATGGGGTTCGCCGCCGCGCAAATGAATCTGGGACTGGCGGGCCGCTTCGGCTTTGGCCAAGGGATTGCTTCAGCCGAGGTTGCGGGGCTGGTTCGAGCGTTGCAACTGGCCCAGGGTTCGGACTCGCCAGAGCAATTGTCCGCCTCCCTCGACCGTCTGGTCGTCCTGGGT
>NZ_VMBJ01000205.1:0-244 GCF_010608305.1 Stenotrophomonas sp. AS012628
TGCCGGCGGAGAGCGACAGGGTGTAGAACACGGTGATCGCCGAATCATAAAAAAAATAATCGTCGCACAGCGGACGCACGCCGGCGAAGCTGTGCAGGATGTCGGCGGCCGCGAGTTGCTGCTTGAAATGGGCGTTCACCACTTGCAGCAGGTAGGCGGTTTCCTCTTCGCTGATCGCCACCTTGGCCGGGTCGCCCTGGTACTCGCGATCGGTGGTGCCGATCATGGTGAAACGGTCCAGATA
>NZ_VMBJ01000206.1:0-244 GCF_010608305.1 Stenotrophomonas sp. AS012628
GTGCTGGGCGTGGAAAGCGACGCGCGCTGGCTGGCCCAGGCGGTGGACCGGCACCTGCGGTTGCTGCTGGAAGTCGAGCCCGAGCAATCCAGCGAGACCCTGCTGCGGCGCCTGCTCAACGATATCCAGGGCGACTTCCGCGCCCAGAGCGGCCGCGACTGGCACGACCTCGAAGACATGCCGGCGGCCTGCCTGAGCCTGCTGCGGATTCGCGGCGGAGAAATCGAACTGCTCAACATCGGCG
>NZ_VMBJ01000207.1:0-243 GCF_010608305.1 Stenotrophomonas sp. AS012628
GCTGAAGAGCGACGGTGCCCGACATTGTTTCTCGTGGCTGATCGGCCTCCATCGTGGTCTCGATATGCTCCGCCAGCTTCAAGGCTCGGTCGCCACCCGCGGCCAGCCGCGCCAGCAATTGGTTCAACACCTTGAATTCGTCGCGGCTCAGCATTCCGAACAGCGCATCATTGACCGGGCGCTGGAAAGAGGCCAGCCGCATGAGGCTGGCCTCACCCTCTTGCGTGACACTCAGCTGTACGC
>NZ_VMBJ01000208.1:0-243 GCF_010608305.1 Stenotrophomonas sp. AS012628
CAGCAGCAACAGGCCGCCCGGCGGCAGCAGAAGTTGCTTGAAGAAATAACGGATCGGCATCGCCCCCTCCCTGTCGGAAGAGGCAATCTAAAGGATAGCGCGACGCCTGGCGAAACTTCCCGGAAAGAGACCCTAGCGGCCGTTGCCCGAACGGAACAGTTGCGAGCCGCAATGGCCGCACGGCAACACGCCATGCCCCTTGCTCCACTGCACCGGCGCACCGCAGAGCGCACAGAGCAGTTG
>NZ_VMBJ01000209.1:0-242 GCF_010608305.1 Stenotrophomonas sp. AS012628
CGTCAGCACCATGCCGCGAGCGCCCTGCTTCACGCCAAGATATTGCAGAAGACCGAGCAAGCCACTCTTCTTGATGAGCGCATCGACCAACGCGTCGCCGTTGACGCCCTCGCGCTTGTACTGCCAGTAGTCACCGGCAGCCTTCGCCAGACGTTCGCGGTCGCGAGGCTTCGTGATGTCCATCTCTTTTTCGAGCTTGTTCGTGATGAACTCGACGAACTTGCCCTTGTTGCCCGCGATGT
>NZ_VMBJ01000021.1:0-68911 GCF_010608305.1 Stenotrophomonas sp. AS012628
ACCGGGCTCTCCGCGACCAACCCAACCCAACCCCCGCCACGAGGGGCTGCGCCGTTGGCTGAAAATCCATGTAACCGCTTACAAGGAAACGGATTTTTGCCGCAACGGGTATCATGACCGGCTGACTTCACACAGGAGCCACCCGCTCATGCGCCGCAAGATCGTCGCCGGAAACTGGAAGCTGCATGGCAGCCGTCAATTCGCCAATGAACTGCTGGGGCAGGTGGCCGCTGGGCTGCCGCTGGAGGGAGTGGACGTGGTGATCCTGCCGCCGCTGCCCTACCTGGGGGAGCTGGTCGAGGACTTCGGCGAGGCCGGCCTGGCCTTTGGCGCACAGGACGTGAGCAGCAACGAGAAGGGCGCCTACACCGGCGAAGTCTGCGCGGCCATGCTGGTCGAGGTCGGGGCCCGCTATGGCCTGGTCGGCCATTCCGAGCGTCGCCAGTACCACCATGAAAGCAGCGAGCTGGTCGCACGCAAGTTCGCCGCCGCCCAGCACGCCGGCCTGGTGCCGGTGCTGTGCGTGGGCGAGACCCTGGAGCAGCGCGAGGCCGGGCAGACTGAAGCGGTCATCGCCAGCCAGCTGGCGCCGGTGCTGGAGCTGGTCGGCGCGGCCGGTTTCGCCAAGGCCGTGGTCGCCTACGAGCCGGTCTGGGCCATCGGTACCGGCCGTACCGCCACCAAGGAGCAGGCGCAGCAGGTGCACGCGTTCATCCGTGGCGAAGTCGCGCGCATCGATGCTAGAATCGCTGATTCACTGCCCATTGTTTACGGCGGTAGCGTGAAGCCCGACAATGCCGGGGAACTGTTCGCGCAGCCGGATGTCGATGGTGGGCTGGTCGGCGGCGCCTCCCTGGTGGCCGCGGACTTCCTGGCCATCGCAAGGGCGGCGGCCGCGAACTAATCCTAGAAGTTTTGTCCGAGGGCGGTTTCCAATGCTGATGTTGATCCTCAATGTCGTCTACGTGCTGGTCGCTGTGGCCATGATCGCGCTGATCCTGATGCAGCGTGGTTCGGGTGCGGCGGCGGGTTCGGGCTTTGGTGCCGGTGCCTCGGGTACGGTGTTCGGTGCGCGTGGCGCCTCGAACTTCCTGTCCAAATCGACCAAGTGGCTGGCTGTCGTGTTCTTCGGCATCAGCCTCTTCATGGCCTGGTATGCCGGTCATGGCAGCCGCCCGGCGGCCGACCAGGATCTGGGCCTGATGTCCGCTCCGGCGGCCGTCGCTCCGGCGGCTCCGGCGGGCGAGCTGCCGGCCGTTCCGAAGGCCGATGCGGTCCCGGCCGCCCCGGTTCCGGCCGCGAATGTGCCGGCTCAGGCGGAATCTTCGGTTTCTGGTGAAGAAAAGCCTTCGGAAGGCTCCCAGAAAGACTGAAGCCGGTTACAATACGCGGCGCATCGGGAAGATAGTCTGATGTGATCGTTTGCCCAGGTGGCGGAATTGGTAGACGCACTACCTTGAGGTGGTAGCGACGCAAGTCGTAGGGGTTCGAGTCCCCTCTTGGGCACCATTTGTAAGTAAAGCGGGTTCGTCTGGCGCGCAAGGCGCCAGGCAGATTCCCGTCCACTCCCCCATGCCAAAGCGCCTGCAGGCGCGGCGGCAGAGGCAAGAGAGAATCGCTGTGCTGGCCGAATATTTGCCGTCTCTGCTGTTTCTGATCGTTGCCACCGGTATCGGCGTTACGCTGATGCTGGTTGGTCGATTCCTCGGTCCCCGCCGCCCCGATCTGGAAAAGCTGTCGCCGTACGAGTGCGGCTTCGAGGCCTTCGAAGACGCGCGCATGAAGTTCGACGTGCGCTACTACCTGATCGCGATCCAGTTCATCGTCTTCGACCTGGAAATCATCTTCATCGTGCCGTGGACCCAGGTCTTCATGGAGCTGGGTGCCCGTTCGCTCATCACCATGGGCCTGTTCGTCGGCATGCTGTTCCTCGGTTTCATTTACGTCTGGAAGAAGGGAGCGCTGGAATGGGAGTGATTCAGACTCTCGATGGCCTCATGAACAACCCCACGCCGGAAGGCCGGGTTGATGACATCCTGCGGCCGGAAGGCGACAACCCGCTGCTGGAAAAGGGCTTCGTCACCACCAGCGTCGATGCACTGCTGAACTGGGCGCGCACCGGCTCGATGTGGCCGATGACCTTCGGTCTGGCCTGCTGCGCGGTCGAGATGATGCACGCCGGCGCCGCTCGCCTGGACCTTGACCGCTACGGCGTGGTGTTCCGCCCGTCGCCGCGTCAGTCCGACGTGATGATCGTGGCCGGTACCCTGGTCAACAAGATGGCCCCGGCGCTGCGCAAGGTCTACGACCAGATGCCGGACCCGAAGTGGGTCATCTCGATGGGTAGCTGCGCCAACGGTGGCGGCTATTACCACTACTCCTATTCTGTGGTGCGCGGCTGTGATCGCGTGGTGCCGGTGGACGTCTACGTCCCGGGCTGCCCGCCGACCGCCGAGGCGCTGGTGTACGGGATCCTGCAGCTGCAGAAGAAGATCTGGCGTACACAGACCATCGCCCGCTGACCCCTTCACCTGACAAGAGCGCGCCAAGCCCCCATGGCAGAGCAAGCATCCTTCATCGACCGACTGTCCGCACGTTTCGCTGGTGCGAAAGTCATCGTGGTCGAACCCCGCGGCGAAGTGACGCTGGAAGTGCCTGCCGCCGAGTGGCACGCCACCGCCCTGGCGCTGCGTGACGAGTTTGGTTTCGAACAGGCCGTGGATCTCTGCGGCGTCGACTACCTTGGTTATGGCTCCGACGAATGGGACACCGCCGACGTGTCTTCTCAGGGCTTCAGTCGCGGCGTCGAAGGCAAGGCCCAGGGCCGCTTCGCGTGGGGCGAGTTCCCCACCGAGGAAAACGGCGCCGACGGTGCCCGCCCGCAGCACATGCCGACCCAGCGCTTCGCCGTGGTCGCCCAGCTGCGCTCGTACCAGCACAACCTGATGATGCACCTGCGGTGCTTCGCCCCTGACGAAGCGCTGCCGGTGGTGTCCTCGCTGACCAGCATCTGGCCGGGCCTGAACTGGTTCGAGCGCGAAGCGTTCGACCTGTACGGCGTGATCTTCGAAGGCCACCCGGACCTGCGCCGGATCCTGACCGACTACGGTTTCGTCGGCCATCCGTTCCGCAAGGACTTCCCGTTGATCGGCAATGTCGAAGTCCGCTACGACGAAGAAAAGAAGCGCGTGATCTACGAACCGGTCACCTCGGTGGAGCCGCGCGTCGGCGTGCCGCGCGTGATCCGCGACGACGCCCGTCTGCAGACCGCAGAAGGTGAGCGCGCGCAGGAGGCAGTGAAGTGAGCCACGTACACCAGGCCGGCGAAGCATTCGCCAGCAACGCCGCCGAAAGCCGGCAGGAAATCCGCAACTACACCATGAACTTCGGCCCGCAGCATCCGGCCGCGCACGGTGTGCTGCGCCTGATCCTGGAAATGGACGGCGAAACCATCATGCGCGCCGACCCGCACGTGGGCCTGCTGCACCGTGGTACCGAAAAGCTGGCCGAGTCCAAGCCGTTCAACCAGTCGATCGGCTACATGGATCGCCTGGATTACGTGTCGATGATGTGCAACGAGCACGCCTACGTGCGCGCGATCGAGACCCTGATGGGCATCGAGGCGCCGGAGCGTGCGCAGTACATCCGCACCATGTACGACGAAATCACCCGCATCCTCAACCACCTGATGTGGCTGGGCTCCAACGCGCTCGACCTGGGTGCGATGGCGGTGATGCTGTACGCCTTCCGCGAGCGCGAAGAGCTGATGGACTGCTATGAAGCGGTCTCCGGCGCGCGCATGCACGCGGCGTACTACCGTCCGGGCGGTGTCTACCGCGACCTGCCGGACCACATGCCGAAGTACAAGGAATCGCGCTGGCACAAGGGCAAGGCGCTGAAGCAGCTCAATGCTTCGCGCGAAGGCTCGCTGCTGGACTTCCTGGAGAACTTCACCGTCGAGTTCCCCAAGCGCATCGACGAATACGAAACCCTGCTGACCGACAACCGCATCTGGAAGCAGCGTACCGTCGGTATCGGCGTGGTCACTCCGGAACTGGCCCACCAGTGGGGCATGACCGGCGTGATGCTGCGCGGCTCGGGCATTGCCTGGGACCTGCGCAAGAAGCGTCCGTACGCCAAGTACGATGCCGTCGATTTCGACATCCCGCTGGGCAAGGAAGGCGACTGCTACGACCGTTACCTGGTCCGCGTTGCCGAAATGCGCGAATCCAACCGCATCATCAAGCAGTGCGTGGCGTGGCTGAAGGCCAACCCGGGCCCGGTGATGGTGAAGAACTTCAAGGTCGCTCCGCCCAAGCGCGAGGACATGAAGGACGACATGGAAGCGCTGATCCATCACTTCAAGCTGTTCAGTGAAGGCTATTGCGTGCCGGCCGGCGAGACCTATGCGGCAGTGGAAGCGCCCAAGGGCGAGTTCGGCTGCTACCTGGTCTCCGATGGCGCCAACAAGCCGTTCCGCGTGCACCTGCGCGCACCGGGCTTCGCCCACCTGTCCTCGATCGATTCGGTCGTGCGCGGCCACATGCTGGCCGACGTGGTGGCGATGATCGGTACCTACGACCTGGTGTTCGGCGAGGTTGACCGGTAATGCCGTCCGCCACGCCAACGCCCGCTGCAGGCAGCCGGCGCAAGCCGGCGCCGCAGTTTCTGGAATTTCACGTTATGCATTTCGCTGAGGTCGGCCGATGAAGGCGACAGGTAATTTCGAGGCGGCGCGCGACGTCGACCCGATGGTGGTGCTGAGCGACAAGACCCGCGCTCACATCGATCACTGGCTGTCCAAGTTCCCGCCGGACCGCAAGCGCTCTGCCGTGCTGCAGGGCCTGCATGCGGCCCAGGAACAGAACGAGGGCTGGCTTACCGACGAGCTGATCGCCGGCGTGGCCAAGTACCTTGATCTGCCGCCGGTGTGGGCCTACGAGGTCGCCAGCTTCTACTCGATGTTCGAGACCGAGAAGGTGGGCCGCAACAACGTGGCCATCTGCACCAACATCAGCTGCTGGCTCAATGGCGCCGAGGACATCGTCCGCCATTGCGAGAAGAAGCTGGGCATCAAACACGGTGAATCGACCCCGGACGGCCGCGTCTACCTCAAGCGCGAGGAAGAGTGCCTGGCCGGTTGCGGTGGCGCGCCGATGATGGTCATCAACGGTCACTACCATGAGCGTCTGACCTTGGAAAAGGTCGACGAGCTGCTGGACGGGCTGGAGTAAGGGCATGGCACATCACCACGAATCCAAGGGTCCGGTCGGCCCCGCGCCGCTGCCGCACCAGGTGGTCTACACCACCCTGCATTACGACACCCCGTGGTCGTACGAAAGCTACCTGAAGACCGGTGGCTACGCCGCCCTGCGCAAGATCCTCGAAGAGAAGATCCCGCCGGAGCAGGTCATCGAGATGGTCAAGGCCTCGGGCCTGCGCGGCCGCGGTGGCGCAGGCTTCCCGACCGGCCTGAAGTGGTCCTTCATGCCCAAGGGCAACATGCAGAAGTACATCCTCTGCAACTCGGACGAATCCGAGCCGGGCACCTGCAAGGATCGCGACATCCTGCGCTACAACCCGCATTCGGTGGTGGAAGGCATGGCGATCGCCTGCTACGCCACCGGTTCGACCGTGGGCTACAACTACCTGCGCGGTGAGTTCCACCATGAGCCGTTCGAGCACTTCGAACAGGCCTTGGCCGATGCCTATGCGAACGGCTGGCTGGGCAAGAACATCCTCGGCAGCGGCGTGGACATCGACATCTACGGCGCGCTGGGCGCTGGCGCCTACATCTGCGGCGAAGAAACCGCGCTGATGGAATCGCTGGAAGGCAAGAAGGGCCAGCCGCGCTACAAGCCGCCGTTCCCGGCCAACTTCGGCCTGTACGGCAAGCCGTCGACGATCAACAACACCGAAACCTATGGTTCGGTGCCGGCGATCATCCGCAACGGCCCGGAGTGGTTCAAGGGCCTGAGCCTGACCGCCAACGGCGGCCCGAAGTGCTTCTCGGTGTCCGGCTGCGTGCAGAACGGTGGCAACTTCGAAGTGCCGCTGGGCACCAAATTCCACGATCTGCTGGAAATGGCCGGTGGTCTGCGTCCGGGCCGCACGCTGAAGGGCGCGATCCCGGGCGGTGTGTCGATGCCGGTGCTGACCGCGGCCGAGCTGAAGGACCTGCCGATGGACTACGACACCATCCGTGCGCTGGGCTCCGGCCTGGGTTCGGGTGCGATCGTGGTGCTCGACGACAGCGTGTGCTGCGTCAAGTTCGCCTGCCGCATCAGCCAGTTCTTCCACAAGGAATCCTGCGGCCAGTGCACCCCGTGCCGTGAAGGTACCGGCTGGATGCACCGCGTGCTGGAGCGCATCGTCGCCGGCAAGGCCACGATGGAAGACCTGCACCAGCTGAAGGCGGTGGCCGGCCAGATCGAAGGCCACACCATCTGTGCGTTCGGTGAAGCGGCTGCATGGCCCATCCAGGGCTTCCTGCGCCAGTTCTGGGACGAATTCGAGTACTACATCGTCAACGGTCATTCGATGGTTGACGGCAAGAAGGTGGAGGCAGCCGCCGCATGAGCGCGCAACCCGTAAACCCGAACGTGCCACCGGATCACGTGACCATCGAAATCGATGGCAAGTCCCTGGTC
This sequence comes from Stenotrophomonas sp. AS012628, assembly GCF_010608305.1. Classification (NCBI taxonomy): domain Bacteria; kingdom Pseudomonadati; phylum Pseudomonadota; class Gammaproteobacteria; order Lysobacterales; family Lysobacteraceae; genus Stenotrophomonas; species Stenotrophomonas sp. AS012628. The sequence goes on from NZ_VMBJ01000021.1 coordinate 6,651, forward strand.
GTGCCCAAGGGTTCGATGATCATCCAGGCGGCCGACAAGGCCGGCATTTCGATTCCGCGCTTCTGCTACCACGAGAAGCTGCCGATCGCCGCCAACTGCCGCATGTGCCTGGTGGACGTGGAGAAGTCGCCGAAGCCGGCGCCGGCCTGCGCCACCCCGGTGATGGATGGCATGAAGGTCGCCACCCGCAGCGAGAAGGCACTGAAGTTCCAGCGCTCGGTGATGGAGTTCCTGCTCATCAACCACCCGCTGGACTGCCCGATCTGCGATCAGGGCGGCGAGTGCGAGCTGCAGGACGTGTCGCTGGGCTATGGCCGTTCGGTCAGCCGCTTCAACGAGCGCAAGCGCGTGGTGCCGGACGAGGACATGGGCCCGCTGGTCGCCACCGAGATGACCCGCTGCATCCAGTGCACCCGCTGCGTCCGCTTCACCGCCGACGTGGCCGGTACCTACGAACTGGGCGGCATGTATCGCGGTGAGAACCTGCAGATCGGTACCTTCGACGGCAAGCCGCTGACCACCGAGCTGTCGGGCAACGTCGTCGACGTCTGCCCGGTCGGTGCGCTGACCAACAAGGTGTTCCAGTTCCGCGCCCGCCCGTGGGAACTGACCGCGCGCGAATCGCTGGGCTACCACGACGCGATGGGTTCGAACCTGTTCCTGCACGTGCGTCGCGGCGAAGTGCTGCGCACCGTGCCGCGCGACAACGAAGCGGTGAACGAGTGCTGGCTGTCCGACCGTGACCGCTACTCGCACCAGGGCCTGTACAGCGAAGACCGTGCGGTCAAGCCGCTGCGCAAGGTCAATGGCGAGTGGAAGGAAGTGAGCTGGGCCGAAGGCCTGGCCGCGGCCGCCGAGATTCTCAAGGCGAACCAGGGCGACAACCTGGGCGTGCTGGTGCATCCGTCCACCTCGAACGAGGAAGGTGCGCTGCTGGCCCGTCTGGCCAAGGGCCTGGGCTCGAGCAACATCGACCACCGCATCAACAACCGCGATTTCTCCGACGCCGCCACCGCCGAAGTGTTCGGCCTGCCGCTGGCCGAAATCGAAGGCGCCGACCGCATCGTCGTTCTGGGCAGCAACATCCGCCACGAACTGCCGCTGCTGCACGCCCGCCTGCGCAAGGCGCAGACCACCAACGGCGCGAAGATCCACGTCGTCAACCCGGTGGACTTCGACTTCGCCTTCAGCATCGCCGGCAAGCAGATCGTTGCGCCGTCGAAGTTCGTCGACGCGCTGGCCAACGCAGAGCTGCGCTCGGCAGTGCAGGGCGGCAACAACACCGTACTGATCGTCGGTGGCATCGCCGAGAACCACCCGCAGGCTGCCGCGATCCGCGCCGCCGCGCGTGACTTCGCTGCCGCTACCGGTGCCAAGCTGTGCCGCATCCCGCAGGGCGCCAATGCTGTTGGCCTGACCCGCGCCGGTGTGCTGCCGGCCGGCAAGGACGTCGCCGCGATGCTGGCGCAGCCGCGCCAGGCCTACGTGGTGTACGGCCTGGAGCCGGGCCTGGACTTTGCCGACGCACCCGCCGCGCGCAAGGCGCTGGTGGGTGCCCAGGTGGTGGCCTTCAGCCAGTTCGCCTGTGCTTCGACCCGCGACGTCGCCGACGTGATCCTGCCGATCGGTGCGCTGCCGGAAATCGACGCCACCCTGACCAACCTCGATGGTCGCGAGCAGTTGGCCCGTGCCGGCGGCAAGCTGCCGGGCGAGGCCCGTGAGGGTTGGCGCGTGCTGCGCGCCCTGGGCGGCGAGCTGGCCGTGGCCGGTTTCGACTTCACCGACCTGGCCGGCCTGCGTGCCAGCCTGGCCCCGGTTTCGGTCGCCGTCGCCGCTTCGGCGCAGCCGGCGGTTGCCGGCGAAGGCCTGGAAGTGGCTTCGACCGCCGCGATCTACCGCACCGATGCGGTGGTCCGTCGCGCCCCGGCGCTGCAGTCGCATCCGCTCAACAACGCCCCGCGCATCGTGCTGAATGCTGAAGATGCCGCTCGCCTGCAGCTGCAGGAAGGGCAGATGGCCAAGGTCGGCACCGATGCCGGCAAGGCCACCCTGCCGGTGGTGGTCGACGCCCGCGTCGCTGCGGGTTCGGTCTGGATTGAATCGGGCCACGGCGCGACCGCGCCGCTGGGTGCCGCTCGCGTATCGGTGGTGGCTGCATGAACGAATTGCTGTTGAACGCGGTCGACCCGCTGCACCAGTGGCTGCTTGGCCTCGGTGACATCGGCGCGCTGATCTGGATCATCCTGAAGATCCTGGTGATCACCGTTCCGGTGATCATCTCGGTGGCCTTCTATGTGGTCTGGGAACGCAAGCTGATCGGCTGGATGCACGTCCGCCACGGCCCGATGTACGTGGGCATGGGCATCTTCCAGGCCTTCGCCGACGTCTTCAAGCTGCTGTTCAAGGAAGTGGTCCAGCCGAGCAGTGCCAACAAGGCGATCTACCTGCTGGCACCGCTGATCACCCTGGCGCCGGCCTTCGCGGCCTGGTCGGTGGTGCCCTTCGATTCGCAGATCGTGCTGTCCAACGCCAACGCCGGCCTGCTGTATCTGCTGGCGATGACCTCGCTGGGCATCTACGGCATCATCCTGGCCGGTTGGGCATCCAACTCGAAGTATGCGTTCCTGGGTGCGATGCGCGCCTCGGCACAGATGATCAGCTACGAAATCGCCATGGGCTTCGCCCTGGTCGGCGTGATGATCGCGTCGGGCAGCCTGAACCTGAGCAACATCGTGATGGCGCAGGCCGGCAATTCCGGTTTCTTCGACTGGTTCCTGCTGCCGCTGTTCCCGCTGTTCGTCATCTACTGGGTGTCGGGCGTGGCTGAAACCAACCGCGCGCCGTTCGACGTGGTGGAAGGCGAGTCGGAAATCGTCGCCGGCCACATGGTCGAGTACTCCGGCGGTGCCTTCGCCCTGTTCTTCCTGGCCGAATACGCGAACATGATCCTGATCAGCTTCCTGATCTCGATCTTCTTCCTCGGCGGCTGGCTGAGCCCGATCCAGGGCTGGGTCAACTTCGGCGATGTCTCGCCGCTGGTCGACTGGATCTGGAAGGGCGGTGCACCGTGGCTGTTCGTCAAGGTGTTCTTCTTCGCCAGTGCCTACATCTGGTTCCGTGCCAGCTTCCCGCGCTTCCGCTACGACCAGATCATGCGCCTGGGCTGGAAGGTCTTCATCCCGCTGGCCATTCTGTGGATCGCGGTTACCGCCGTCATGGTGTTCTTCGGCGTGATTCAAAAGGGCGTCTAAAGTGATGAACAGGATTACCCATTACTTCAAGAGCCTGCTGCTGCTCGAACTGCTGGCCGGTCTCTGGCTGACCTTGAAGTACAGCTTCAAGCCCAAGTACACGATGATGTACCCGATGGAGAAGTTCCCGCAGTCGCCGCGCTTCCGTGGCCTGCACGCCCTGCGCCGTTACCCCAACGGTGAAGAGCGCTGCATCGCCTGCAAGCTGTGCGAAGCGGTGTGCCCGGCACTGGCCATCACCATCGACTCGGCCAAGCGCGAAGACGGCACCCGCCGTACCACGCGCTATGACATCGATCTGTTCAAGTGCATCTTCTGCGGCTTCTGTGAAGAAAGCTGCCCGGTGGACTCGATCGTCGAAACCCACATCCTCGAGTACCACTTCGAGAATCGTGGCGAAAACATCGTTACCAAGCCGCAGCTGCTGGCCCTGGGCGACCGTCTCGAGTCCGAGATCGCCGAGCGTCGCGCCGCCGATGCCGCTTACCGCTGAGGTCGAGAGATGGATTGGGTAAATATCGCTTTCTGGGTGTTCGCCATCGCGGCAACGGTTTCGGCCGGTGCGGTGATCAGCGTGCGCAACCCGGTTCACGCCGTGCTCTGCCTGGTGCTGACCTTCTTCTCCATCGCCTGCGTCTGGCTGCTGGTCGGCGCCGAGTTCCTCGGTGTGGCACTGGTGCTGGTGTATGTCGGCGCGGTGATGGTGCTGTTCCTGTTCGTGGTGATGATGCTGGACATCGATCCCACCAAGATGCGTGAGGGCTGGGTCCGCTACCTGCCGGTCGGCCTGATCGTTGCCGTGGCCATGCTGGTCCAGATGCTGATCCTGATCGGCGTGAAGGGCAGGGCGGTTACCCCGTTCCCCGCCGACAACGCCGCCGCGGTCGCTGCCGACAGCTCCAACGTCACCTGGCTTGCGCGCACGCTGTTCACCGAATACCTGCTGCCGTTCGAGTTCGCTGCGGTCATCCTGACCGTGGCCGTGGTTGCCGCCGTGATGCTGACCCTGCGTCGCCGTACCGGCGTGAAGAGCCAGAACCCGGGCGAGCAGACCATGGTCAAGGCCGGCCAGCGCCTGCGCATGGTCAAGATGGGCGCCGAAGCGCCGGTCGTGCACAGCAACAGCAAGCCGGCCACCGGCGAGGAGACCCAGCCGTGATTACCCTTGGCCACATGCTTGCGCTGGGCGCGGTGCTGTTCGCCATCAGCCTGGCCGGCATCTTCCTCAACCGGAAGAACGTCATCGTCCTGCTGATGTCGATCGAGCTGATGCTGCTGTCGGTGAACGTCAATTTCGTCGCGTTCTCGCGTCAGCTGGGCGATCCGTCCGGCCAGCTGTTCGTGTTCTTCATCCTGACCGTCGCCGCCGCGGAAGCCGCCATCGGCCTGGCGATCCTGGTGACCCTGTTCCGTACCCGCCGCACGATCAATGTCGGCGAAGTCGATTCGTTGAAGGGCTGATCCACAGATGGAAATCACTCTCTCCAAGAGTCTGTTGATCGCAGTGGTGCTTGCACCGCTGTTCGGCAGCATCATCGCCGGCCTGTTCGGTCGCCAGGTCAAGCGCTTCGGCGCGCAGACCATCACCATCCTCGGCGTTGCGGTTGCCTGCGGCCTGTCGATGTACACGCTCTACCAGCTGCTCTGGGGCGGTGCGCAGCCGTTCAACCAGAACATCTACACGTTCTTTGAAGTCGGCCAGTACTCGGCCCACGTCGGCTTCATGGTCGACAAGCTGACCGCGATGATGATGGTGGTGGTGACCTTCGTGTCGCTGCTGGTCCACATCTACACGATCGGCTACATGCAGGACGATCCGGGCTACCAGCGGTTCTTCAGCTACATCTCGCTGTTCACCTTCTCGATGCTCACCCTGGTGATGAGCAACAACTTCCTGCAGCTGTTCTTCGGCTGGGAAGCGGTTGGCCTGGTGTCGTACCTGCTGATCGGCTTCTGGTTCAAGCGCCCGACCGCGATCTTCGCCAACATGAAGGCGTTCCTGGTCAACCGCGTCGGTGACTTCGGCTTCCTGCTGGGCATCGCCGGCGTGCTGTGGGTGTTCGGCACCCTGGACTACTCGCAGGTGTTCTCGCAGGCCGGCATGCTGGCTGACCCGCGCGCCCAGCTGCAGATCTGGGACGGCACGATCCTGGGCATGCAGCTGCTGAACGAGCCGGTGATCTGGTCGATCGCCACCGTCATCTGCATCTGCCTGTTCATCGGCGCCATGGGCAAGTCGGCCCAGGTCCCGCTGCACGTGTGGCTGCCGGACTCGATGGAAGGCCCGACCCCGATCTCGGCACTGATCCACGCCGCGACGATGGTGACCGCCGGTATCTTCATGGTCACCCGCATGTCGCCGCTGTTCGAGCTGTCGCAGACCGCGCTGAACTTCGTGCTGTTCATCGGTGCCACCACCGCGTTCTTCACCGGCCTGATCGGCATCGTGCAGAACGACATCAAGCGCGTCGTCGCGTACTCCACGCTGTCGCAGCTGGGCTACATGACCGTCGCCCTGGGCGTGTCGGCCTATTCGGCGGCCGTGTTCCACCTGATGACCCACGCCTTCTTCAAGGCGCTGCTGTTCCTGGGTGCCGGCTCGGTCATCATCGCGATGCACCACGAGCAGGACATGCGCAAGATGGGCGGCCTGCGCAAGTACATGCCGATCACCTTCGTCACCATGTGGATCGGTACGCTGGCCCTGGTCGGTACGCCGTTCTTCTCCGGCTTCTATTCGAAGGACACCATCATCGAGGCGGCCGAGATCCACGCCCACATGCAGAACAGCTGGGTGGCCACCTATGGTTACTGGGCAGTGCTGGGTGGCGTGCTGGTGACCAGCTTCTACAGCTTCCGCCTGCTGTTCATGACCTTCCATGGCAAGGAACGCTTCCGCGACGCGCACGACGATCATGCCCATGGCCATGACGATCACCACGCCGCCGACGCCCACCATGGCGATGCCCATGACGACCACGGCCATGGCCACGGTCCGCATGAGCCGCACGAAACCCCGTGGGTGGTGACCCTGCCGCTGATCCTGCTGGCCATCCCGTCGATCGCCATCGGTTTCTTCAGCATCGGTCCGATGCTGCACGGCACCGACTGGGCTGGCCAGCATGCGCACGAGGCGATCAAGGGCCAGGCACAGACGTTCTTCACCGGCATCGTCGACTTCTACGATCCGGCCAAGAACACCGTCGCGTTCCTGGGTGAAGAGTTCCATGGCCCGGTCGCGTTCGCGCTACACGGCATGATGCTGCCGCCGTTCTGGCTGACCCTGGCGGGCTTCCTGCTGGCCGCGCTGTTCTACCTGTGGAAGCCGGACCTCTCGGGCAAGGCACGCAAGACCTTCGCCCCGATCGTTTCGGTGCTGGAAAACAAGTACGGCTTCGACAAGCTGTGGATCGATGGCTTTGCCGGCGGCAGCGTCAAGCTGGGCAAGGTCTCGCGCTGGATCGACAGCAACATCGTCGACGGCGTGGTCAATCTCTCGGCACGTGTTGTGGACGTTGCAGCCGGCGTGCTGCGTCGTACCCAATCCGGTTTCCTCTATCACTACGCCTTCGCGATGATCATCGGCCTGATTGCCCTGCTGGGCGTGCTGATGCATTACCTGCGTTGATGACCTGTACGGAATAAGAAGACGTGTCGAACTGGCCTCTACTCAGTGTCCTCATCTGGCTGCCGATCATCGGTGGCGCCCTGATCCTTGCGATCCGTGATGCACAGACCGCCCGCTGGGCGTCGCTGGGCGTCGCGGTACTCACCTTCGTTGCAAGCCTTTCGCTGCTGAGCGGCTACAACGCAGGCATCGACGGTCTGCAGTTCGTCGAGACCCATGCCTGGATCCCGGCGTACAAGATCGGCTACAACCTGGGCGTGGACGGCATCGCCGTGGCGCTGATCCTGCTGACCACCCTGGTCAGCGTGCTTGCCCTGATCGGCGCCTGGAGCGCCATCGACAAGCGCGTGAACCAGTACGTGGCGGCCTTCCTGATCCTGGAAGGCGTCACCGTCGGCATCTTCGCCGCGACGGACGCGATGCTGTTCTACGTGTTCTTCGAAGCGATGCTGATCCCGATGTTCCTGATCATCGGTGTCTGGGGCGGCCCGCGCCGCATCTACGCAGCACTGAAGTTCTTCCTGTACACCTTCCTCGGCTCGGTGCTGATGCTGGTGGCGCTGATCTACCTGTACATGAAGGGCGGCAGCTTCCAGTTGGCCGACCTGTACGCGCTGCCGCTGTCGGCCAAGGAACAGACCTGGATCTTCTTCGCCTTCCTGATCGCCTTCGCGGTCAAGGTGCCGATGTTCCCGGTGCACACCTGGCTGCCGGACGCGCACGTGGAAGCGCCGACCGCCGGTTCGGTGATCCTCGCCGCCATCGCCCTGAAGATCGGTGGCTACGGCTTCCTGCGCTTCAACCTGCCGATCGTCCCGGACGCGTCGCAGGAATGGGCCTGGCTGGTGATCGCGCTGTCGCTGATCGCGGTGATCTACGTCGGCCTGGTCGCCCTGGTGCAGGACGACATGAAGAAGCTGATCGCCTATTCGTCGATCGCACACATGGGCTTCGTCACCCTGGGCACCTTCATTGCCCTGTGGCTGGTGCGTGAAGCCGGCAACGCCGACGCCGCCCGCCTGGGCCTGCAGGGCGCCATGGTGCAGATGATCTCGCACGGCTTCGTGTCCGGTGCGATGTTCTCCTGCGTCGGCGTGCTGTACGACCGCATGCACAGCCGCCGCATCGCCGATTACGGCGGCGTGGTCAACGTGATGCCGTGGTTCGCCACCTTCGCCATGCTGTTCTTCATGGCCAATGCGGGCCTGCCGGGCACCAGCGGTTTCGTCGGTGAGTTCATGGTCATCCTGTCGGCTTTCCAGCGTAATCCGTGGATCGCACTGGGCGCGGCCACCACCCTGATCATCGGTGCCGCCTACACCCTGTGGCTGTACAAGCGCATCTTCTTCGGCGAGGTGGCCAACAGCCACGTGGCCGAACTGAAGGACATCAACGGCCGCGAATGGCTGGTGCTGGGCGTGTTCGCCATCGGCGTGCTGGCGCTGGGCATCTACCCCAAGCCGCTGACCGACCTGATGGAGCCCTCGATCGCGAAGCTGGCGATGCAGATCGCATCCAGCAAGCTGCTGTAATTCCAGGATTTGATGATGACCACCTCGCCGCTGCTGCCATTGACCGCCGCTGACCTGCCACCGCTCGCTCCCGAGCTGGTGCTGATCGGCAGCGCTTTCGCCCTGATGATCCTCGACCTGTTCGTCAGCAACCGGAACAAGATCGTCACCCACCTGTTCTCGCTCGCTGCGCTGGCCGTGGTGCTGTTCATGCTGGCCACCGGCGTGGGCGGGCAGGGGGAGGTCTTCCATGGCATGTTCGTGCGCGATACCGCTGCGGACGTGATGAAGACCGGGATCGTGCTGCTCAGCGGCCTGACCCTGGTCTATGGCTGGCGTTACCTGCGTGACCGCAACCTGTTCCAGGGCGAGATCCCGGTGCTGATCCTGTTCGGCACCGCCGGCATGATGATCCTGGTGTCGGCCGGCAGCCTGCTGATGGTCTACCTGGGCCTGGAACTGCTGGCGCTGTGCTCCTACGCCCTGGTCGCCAGCAACCGTGAGAACGGCCTGGCCTCGGAAGCGGCGATGAAGTACATCGTGCTCGGCTCGCTGGCCTCGGGCCTGCTGCTGTACGGCATGTCGCTGATCTACGGCGCCACCGGCAGCCTGCACCTGGACGTCATCCGCGACGCCATCCCGCACTCGGAAGAGCGCGTGCTGCTGATCACCGGTGCGGTGTTCATGATCGCCGGCGTCGCCTTCAAGCTGGGTGCCGCACCGTTCCACATGTGGCTGCCGGACGTGTACCAGGGTGCCCCGGCACCGATCGCGCTGTTCATCAGCTCGGCGCCGAAGCTGGCCGCATTCGGCATGGCCTACCGCCTGCTGGAAATGGGCGTGGGCCCGCTGTCGACCGAACTGCAGCTGCTGATTGCTGGCCTGGCCGCCGTCTCGCTGGTGATCGGCAACCTGATGGCCATCGCGCAGAGCAACCTCAAGCGCATGCTGGCGTTCTCCACCGTCTCGCACATCGGCTTCCTGCTGATGGGTATTGCCGGTGGCGGTTCGCAGGGCTATGCCGCCGCGCTGTTCTATGCACTGGCCTACGCCATCATGTCCACCGCCGCCTTCGGTGCGATCATCGCGCTGTCGCGTGCCGGCTTTGAAGCCGAGAACATCGAGGACTTCAAGGGCCTGAACGCCCGCAACCCGTGGATGGCCGGCCTGGTGCTGTGCATCATGGCGTCGCTGGCCGGCATCCCGCCGTTCCTGGGCTTCTGGACCAAGCTGGCGGTGCTGGGCGCGGCCGTCAACGGTGGCCTGCTGTGGCTGGCCATCCTCGGCGTGCTGTGTGCCGTGGTCGGCTGCTTCTACTACCTGCGCGTCATCAAGGTCATGTACTTCGATGAGCCGGTGGGCGAGGCCATGCCGCGCAGCAACGACCGCGTCCTGGGCCTGGTGCTGGGCGTGAACGCGCTGGCACTGCTGGCGCTGGGCCTGGCCTGGAACCCGATCATGGTCTGGTGCCAGCAGGCATTTGCGCATCTTGCATAAAAGTTGACACAAAGCTGCGCGATTCGTGTAATATGCGCAGCCTGAGTTGTCACTGCAGCGGTTCAGCCAGAACATCGTTGCGGTAGCCCTCCTCGAAAGAGCAGGGCAGCAGTTCAAACACTTCCGGTGCGGGGTGGAGCAGTCTGGCAGCTCGTCGGGCTCATAACCCGAAGGTCGCAGGTTCAAATCCTGCCCCCGCTACCAAGTAAAGAAATCGCCTTCGAAGTCCTGCTTCGAAGGCGTTTTTCTATGGGGCGGTGCTCGATCCGCCGGGCATGGCCCGGCGCTACCCGTACGCCGCACGGTGGTAGCGCCGGGCCATGCCCGGCGAGCGCAGCGGACGCTTCGGGGTAGCCCCGCACCTTGCACCAGCGCGGTGCAGCCGCTATCATCAGCGACCTAGCAGTACCCCTGAAGGCGGCCTCCCGGCGGGAGTCCGGACCCGGAAGGAGGGCCGCAACCGGCAGGCACTGCAGGTTGCAACCGGAATCCAGTCACCGGAGTCTTTCCGGAAAAGGGGCCCAGCGGGCCCTTTGTCGTTTCCGGGGCGTCATGTTTTCACGCCGGCCAAGGCCGGCACCCAACCAAGAGATCAAGGCAGGCTGTGAGCGACAAGGCAACCGACATCGCGAATCTGCTCGCCCCGACCGTTGTGTCGCTGGGCCTGGAGCTGCTGGGCGTTGAGTATCTGCCGGCCCCCGGCGGTGCGACCCTGCGCCTTTACATCGACGTGCCGCTGGCTGAACAGCCCGAGCGCATCATCAATGTCGACGACTGCGAGCGGGTCAGCCGCGAAGTGTCGGCGCAGCTGGACGTCGAAGACCCGATCAGCGGCAATTACACGCTGGAAGTGTCCTCGCCGGGCGTGGATCGCCCGCTGTTCAACCTGGAGCAGTTCGCCCGACACCAGGGTGAATCGGCCAAGGTCACGCTGAAGCTGCCGCAGGACAACCGTCGTCGCCTGCAGGGCCGTATCGAGGCGACCGACGAGGCCGCTGGCACCATCACCTTCATCGTCGACAAGACCGAAGTGGTGGTGTCGGCCGACAACATCGACAAGGCACGGATCATGCCCGACTGGGTGGCGCTGGGGCTGGCCCCGAGCAAGCCGACCGGTCCGGCACCGAAGCGTCCGAAGCCGAACACGAATTCTTCTTCCAACGAGCCGGCGGCAAAGAAGCCGCGCGCGGAGTGAGCCAATGAGCAAGGAACTGTTGCTGGTAGTCGACGCAGTCGCCAACGAGAAGGGCGTGCCGCGTGAAGTGATCTTCGATGCCATCGAGGCCGCCCTGGCCTCGGCAGCGAAGAAGCGCTATCCCGACGAGGAAGTGCTGACCCGCGTGGTCATCGACCACAAGGATGGCAGCTACGAAACCTACCGCCGCTGGGAAGTGGTGGCCGATGACGTGGTCATGGAATCGCCGGATCGCCAGATCCGCCTGATGGACGCGGTCGATGAGGCCGAAGGCGTGGACGTCGGCGACTACATCGAAGAGCAGATCGAGAACCCGGATTTCGGCCGCATCGCTGCCCAGGCCGCCAAGCAGGTCATCGTCCAGCGCGTGCGCGAAGCCGAGCGCCAGCAGGTCGTGGATGCATGGAAGGATCGCGTGGGTGAGCTGATCACCGGTGTGGTCAAGCGCGCCGAGCGCGGCAACATCTACGTCGACCTCGGTGGCAACGCCGAAGGCTTCATCCCGAAGGACAAGGGCATTCCGCGCGACGTGCTGCGCGCCGGCGACCGCGTGCGCGGCTACCTGGCCGAAGTCCGTTCGGAACCGCGTGGCCCGCAGCTGTTCATCAGCCGTGCCGCCCCGGAATTCATGATCGAGCTGTTCAAGCTGGAAGTGCCGGAAGTCGGCCAGGGCCTGGTGGAAATCAAGGCCTGTGCCCGCGATCCGGGCGACCGCGCCAAGATCGCCGTGCTGGCCCACGACCAGCGCACCGATCCGATCGGTGCCTGCATCGGCATGCGCGGTTCGCGCGTGCAGGCCGTGTCCAACGAGCTCAATGGCGAGCGCGTGGACATCGTGCTGTGGAACGACAACCCGGCCAACTTCGTCATCAACGCGATGGCGCCGGCCGAAGTGCAGTCGATCATCGTCGATGAAGACAAGCACTCGATGGACCTGGCTGTCGCTGAAGACCGCCTGGCCCAGGCGATCGGCAAGGGCGGCCAGAACGTGCGCCTGGCCAGCCGCCTGACCGGCTGGCAGCTCAACGTGATGACCCAGGACCAGGTCACCGCCAAGTCGGAAGCCGAGCAGGCGTCGGCCCGCCAGCTGTTCATGGACAAGCTGGAAGTGGACGAAGAGATCGCCGGCATCCTGGTCAGCGAAGGCTTCGGTACCGTCGAGGAAATCGCTTATGTCCCGGTCGGCGAACTGCTGGCCGTGGAAGGTTTCGACGAAGACATCGTCGAAGAGCTGCGCGCTCGTGCCCGCGATGCGCTGCTCAATGAGGCCCTGGCAGTCGAAGAAGGCCTTGAAGACGGCCAGCCGGCGCAGGACCTGCTGTCCCTGAAGGGCATGGACGAAGCCACCGCATATGCGCTGGCCGGCCACGGCGTGCGTACCAGCGAGGACCTGTCCGACCTGGCCGCCGACGAGGTCATGGACTTCGGTATCGAAGGACTGGATCAGGCGCGCGCCGCTGCGCTGATCCTGGCCGCCCGTGCCGAAGAGATCGCCCGACTGGAACGCGGCGAATGAGCCGGCAATGAACAGGGCCCTGAGCCGCTCAGGGCGTAGAATCCGCGCCACCTCCAGATGCGGGGGGGCGCCCACAAGATCATAGGATCCGAATGTCGCAGCAAACCACCATCCGCAAGCTTGCCGAACTGGTCAACACGCCGGTCGAAAAACTGCTGGAACAGCTGGCCGGTGCCGGCATGAAGTTCAGCGGTCCCGACCAGGTCGTGACCAGCTCCGAGAAGGTTAAGCTCCTGGGCTTCCTTCGTCGTTCGCACGGCAAGCCCGAGCAGGCCCCGGAAGAGACCGATCAGTCTGCAAAGAAGATCACGCTCAACCGCCGGAAGCAGCAGGAAGTGACGGTCAATTCCGGTCGCAGCAAGACGACCGTGAATGTCGAGGTGCGCCAGAAGCGCACCTACGTCAAGGATGGTGCGCGCGCCATGACGCCGGACGAAGAGCGCGCCGACATCCTGCGCAAGCTGGAAGAGTCGCGTGCCCGCAACCTCGCCGAACAGCAGGCCTTGGCCGAGAAGGATCGTCTGCGCGACGAAGCCATCGTCCGCGCCCGTGAGGAAGAGATTGCGGCCAAGGAACGCGCAGAGGCCGAGAAGAAGGCTGCCGAAGAGGCTGCGGCTGCCGCCAAGGCTGCCGAGGCACTGGCCGCCACCAAGCCCAAGCGCGCTCCGATCGATGAAACCGCGCCGCGGCCGCCACGCACGCCGGCCGCCGCTCCGGCTGCGCCGCGCAGTGCGCCGCCGCCGCCGCGCAACGACGACCGCAACAACCGCAGCGCGCCGCGCAACGAGCGTGGCCCGGGCGATCGTTTCGCCGGCCAGATGCACCTGTCGGCTGCCGACCGCGCGCGTCGTGGCAACAGCAACAACAGCAACACCCGTGGTCGTCCGGGCGGGCGCAACCAGGCGGGTGGCCGTCGCGACATGTCGCGCGGTGGCAACAATGCCGGTCCGCACGCCTTCGAGCGTCCGACCGCGCCGGTGGTGCGTGAAGTGGCGATCGGCGACACGATCACCGTGGCCGACCTGGCGCAGAAGCTCGCGCTGAAGGGCGGTGAGGTGGTCAAGGCGCTGTTCAAGATGGGCGTGATGGCCACCATCACCCAGTCCATCGACCATGACACCGCCGCGCTGGTGACCGAAGAACTCGGTCACAAGGCAATCCGTGCCAATGACAACGATGCCGAAGACGCACTGCTGGCCTCGACCGGTGAAAACCAGGGCGAAGCCACCCAGCGTCCGCCGGTGGTCACCATCATGGGCCACGTCGACCACGGCAAGACCTCGCTGCTGGATTACATCCGCCGTACCAAGGTCGCCACCGGCGAAGCCGGCGGCATCACCCAGCACATCGGTGCCTACCACGTGGATACGCCGAAGGGCGTGATCAGCTTCCTGGATACCCCGGGCCATGCTGCCTTCACCTCGATGCGTGCCCGCGGCGCCAAGCTGACCGATATCGTGGTGCTGGTCGTGGCCGCCGATGACGGCGTCATGCCGCAGACCAAGGAAGCGATCCAGCACGCCCGTTCGGCGGGTGTGCCGCTGATCGTGGCGATCAACAAGATCGACAAGTCCGACGCCGACCCGATGCGGGTCAAGAACGAACTGCTGTCCGAGCAGGTCGTGGCCGAAGACTTCGGTGGTGATACCCAGATGGTGGAGATCTCGGCCAAGACCGGCCTGGGCATCGACGACCTGCTGGACGCCATCTCGATCCAGGCCGAGCTGCTGGAGCTGAAGGCCGTCGACGAAGGCCGCGCCTCGGGCGTGGTGATCGAATCGTCGCTGGACAAGGGCCGCGGCCCGGTCGCGACCGTGCTGGTGCAGCAGGGCCGCCTGAAGAAGGGCGACTACCTGGTGTGCGGCATCCAGTACGGCCGCGTGCGTGCGCTGTTCGACGAAACCGGCAAGCAGCCGGAGTTCGCCGGCCCGTCCATCCCGGTGCAGGTCCTGGGCCTGTCCGGCGTGCCGGAAGCCGGTGACGACTTCGTGGTCGTCGAGGATGAGCGCCTGGCCAAGGACGTTGCCCAGCAGCGTGAGACCAAGCGCCGTGAATCGCGCCTGGTGGCCACCGCTGGCAGCCGCATGGAAGACATCATGGCGACCCTGGGCAAGGGCGAGGGCCAGCAGGTCCTCAACCTGGTCATCAAGGCCGACGTGCAGGGTTCGGTGCAGGCCTTGAGCCAGGCACTGGTCGCGCTGTCCAACGACGACATCCGCATCAACGTGATCCACTCCGGCGTGGGCGGCATCACCGAATCGGACGCCAACTCGGCGGCTGCTTCGAAGGCCACCGTCATCGGCTTCAACGTGCGTGCGGATGCTTCGGCCCGTCGCATCATCGAATCCAACGGCGTCGACTTGCGTTACTTCTCGATCATCTATGACGTGATCGATCAGGTGAAGCAGGTGGCCTCCGGTCTGCTGGGCGTGGAGATCCGCGAAGAGATCATCGGTATCGCCGAGGTCCGCGACGTGTTCCGCAGCTCCAAGCTGGGCGCCGTTGCCGGCTCGATGGTCATCGAGGGCGTGGTCAAGCGCAACAAGCCGATCCGCGTGCTGCGCGACAGCGTGGTGATCTTCGAAGGCGAACTGGAATCGCTGCGCCGCTTCAAGGAAAACGTCGAGGAAGTCCGCAACGGTACCGAATGCGGTATCGCGGTGAAGGCCTACAACGACGTCAAGCCGGGTGACCAGATCGAGTGCTTCGAGCGTATCGAAGTGCCGCGCACCCTGTAATGCTGCAAGGTGGCCCGACCAACGGTCGGGCCCTACCATGTACCTGTAGCGCGCGACCGTTGGTCGGGCGACAATCGAATCAAAGGTAGCGCCCGACCGTTGGTCGGGCGACAACTGAACCAAGAGCTCCTCGTGCCCAAGACTTTCCATCGAACCGACCGTGTCTCCGCCCAGCTGCGCCGTGAACTCGGCACCCTGGTGCACAACGCCGTGCGCGAGCATGGGTTGCCCTCGGTGAGCGTGTCCGACGTGGAAATCACCCGCGACATGGCCCATGCCAAGGTGTTCGTCACCGCGCTGATGCCGGAACGTTCGGCTGAAGCTGTGGCCGGCCTGAAGGAGCTGGGCTACCGCCTGCGCATGGATCTGGCCCGCGCGATGAAGCTGCGCCACGTGCCGGAGCTGCATTTCCACTACGACGACTCGGTCGACCGTGGTGAGCACATCGACAACATCCTGCGCGACCTGCCCGATACGCTGGCCGCGGAGAAGCGTCGCGAGAGCGACGAAGAATAAGCCAGCGCCGGGCCCATGCCCGGCGTCTTTTCATTCCGGCAACGCGACGCCTGTGCGGGCCGCGTTGCGGCAGCCGGGCATGGCTCGGCTCTACAACGTCCTGTCATGACCCGAATTCAGTTCCGCCGCCTGGATGGCATCCTGCTGCTCGACAAGCCGACCGGCATGAGTTCCAACGCCGCCCTGCAGGTGGCTCGTCGCCTGTTCCGTGCCGAAAAGGGCGGCCATACCGGCAGTCTCGACCCGCTGGCCACCGGCCTGTTGCCGCTGTGCTTCGGCGAGGCGACCAAGATTGCCGGCCTGCTGCTCGGCTCGGCCAAGGCCTACGACGCCGAGATCATGCTGGGCCAGACCACCGACACCGACGATGCCGAAGGCCAGGTGCTGCTGCAGCGCCCGGTGCCTTCGATCAGTGCCGAGACCCTGCAGGCGGCGCTGGCGCCGCTGACCGGCAGCATCCGCCAGCGCGCCCCGATCTATTCGGCGCTGAAGCAGGGCGGGGAGCCGCTGTATGTGAAGGCCCGCCGCGGTGACGTCATTGAAGCGCCGGAGCGCGAGGTGCAGGTGCACGCCATCGAGGTGCTCGAGCAGCAGCCGGAGCGGTTGCGGCTGCGTGTGACCTGCGGCTCGGGCACCTATATCCGCAGCCTGGCCCGCGATCTGGGCGAGGCGCTGGGCTGTGGCGCGCATATCAGTGCGCTGCGCCGGCTCTGGGTCGAGCCGTTCCGTGAACCGGCGATGGTCACCCTGGATCAGCTGCGGGCGATGGTCGAGGCGGGTGACGAGGCGGGCATGGACGCGCTGCTGCTGCCGCTGGCGGCCGGCCTGGCTGAATACCCGCGGGTCGACCTCGATGCCGACCAGGCCCACCGCTTCTGCGTCGGCCAGCGCCAGCGCGATCTGTCGTGGCCCCGTGGTCTGGTGGCCGTGTTCGGTCCGGACGATGCTGTCCAGGGGTTGGGTCAGGTCGATGACAGTGGCCTGCTGGCTCCGCAGCGTCGTTTCAACCTCTGACCGGGCCCGGACGGTTCAGCCCCGGACCTTGTTCCGAGGCCCCCCGACCGTTACAATTTCGCGGCCGTTTTCCGGCAGCCTGCCTCGCGCAGGTTTCATCCTCGTAGTCCACGGCGAGCCTGGCGGTGCGCGAAGCGCGTTCCTGCCGGCCACGCATCACAGAGAAAAAAGAAATGTCGATCGACACCCAGAAGGTCATTGAAGACAACAAGCGCAGCTCGGCTGACACTGGCTCCCCGGAAGTCCAGGTTGCACTGCTGACCGCCCGCATCGAACTGCTGACCGGCCACTTCAAGACCCACAAGAAGGACCACCACAGCCGCCGCGGCCTGCTGCAGATGGTCAACCGCCGTCGCAGCCTGCTCGACTACCTGAAGAAGAAGGACGTCGAGCGTTACAAGGCCCTGATCGAAAAGCTTGGCCTGCGTCGCTAAGCAACGAATCCCCCGCGGCGCAGCGATGCGCCGCGGTTTTGTTTTGTAGCACCGCAATCCCCGATTCAGGCCGGAACGATCCGGCCACCCGCTGGCGGCAAGGGTCGCCGACGGTCCAAATTCGCAGACAGCATCCCCAAGGACACCCTCCGTGGCAAAAATCACCAAAACCTTCCAGTACGGCAAGCACACCGTCACGCTCGAGACCGGCGAAGTCGCCCGTCAGGCCAGCGGTGCCGTCATCGTCAAGATGGACGACACCGTACTGCTGGTCACCGCCGTCGCCGCCAAGAGCGCGCGCGAAGGCCAGGACTTCTTCCCGCTGACCGTCGATTATCAGGAAAAGTTCTACGCCGGCGGCCGTATCCCGGGTGGTTTCTTCAAGCGTGAAGGCCGTGCGACCGAGAAGGAAACCCTGATCTCGCGTCTGATCGACCGTCCGATCCGCCCGCTGTTCCCCGAAGACTACAAGAACGAAGTGCAGATCATCGCCACGGTCATGTCGCTGAACCCGGACGTGGACGGCGACATCCCGGCCCTGATCGGCGCCTCGGCTGCCCTGGCCCTGGCCGGCACCCCGTTCATGGGTCCGATCGGCGCTGCCAAGGTCGGTTACAAGAACGGCGAGTACATCCTGAACCCGACCGTCAGCGAACTGGCTGACTCGCAGCTGGAACTGGTCGTCGCCGGCACCTCCAACGCCGTGCTGATGGTTGAATCCGAAGCTGCGCTGCTGTCCGAAGAAGTGATGCTGGGCGCCGTGACCTTCGGTCACCGCGAGATGCAGAAGGTCATCAACGCGATCAACGAGCTGACCGTCGAAGCCGGCACCAAGCCGTCGACCTGGGAAGCCCCGGCCAAGAACGACGCGCTGATCTCCGCCCTGAAGGAAGCCATCGGCCCGCGCCTGGGCGAAGCCTTCCAGGTGCGCGACAAGCTGCAGCGCCGCGACGCCATCTCGGCGATCAAGAAGGACGTGGTCGAAACCCTGGCTGGCCGCGTGGCCGCTGAAGGCTGGAACCCGGCCGAGCTGTCGAAGGAATTCGGCGAGCTGGAATACCGCACCATGCGTGACTCGGTGCTGGACACCAAGGTCCGCATCGACGGCCGTGCGCTGGACACCGTCCGCCCGATCGCCGTGAAGACCGGCGTGCTGCCGCGTACCCACGGTTCCTCGCTGTTCACCCGCGGCGAAACCCAGGCCATTGTGACCATCACCCTGGGCACCGCCCGTGACGGCCAGGTCATCGACGCCGTTGCCGGTGAGTACAAGGAAAACTTCCTGTTCCACTACAACTTCCCTCCGTTCTCGGTGGGTGAGTGCGGCCGTATGATGGGCCCGAAGCGCCGCGAAATCGGCCACGGTCGCCTGGCCAAGCGCGGCGTGCTGGCTGTCATGCCGTCGCTGGAAGCCTTCCCGTACACCATCCGCGTCGTCTCGGAAATCACCGAGTCGAACGGTTCCTCGTCGATGGCCTCGGTCTGCGGTTCCTCGCTGGCCCTGATGGACGCCGGCGTGCCGGTGAAGGCGCCGGTTGCCGGTATCGCCATGGGTCTGGTCAAGGAAGGCGAGCGCTTCGTCGTCCTGTCCGACATCCTGGGTGACGAAGATCACCTGGGCGACATGGACTTCAAGGTGGCCGGTACCGCTGAGGGCATCTCCGCCCTGCAGATGGACATCAAGATCGAAGGCATCACCGAAGAGATCATGAAGCAGGCCCTGCAGCAGGCCAAGGCTGGCCGTCTGCACATCCTGGGCGAAATGGCCCACGGTCTGACCGCTCCGCGTGAAGAGCTGTCGGACTACGCGCCGCGCCTGCTGACCATCAAGATCCACCCGGACAAGATCCGCGAAGTGATCGGCAAGGGTGGTTCGACCATCCAGGCCATCACCAAGGAAACCGGCACCCAGATCGACATCCAGGACGACGGCACCATCGTCATCGCATCGGTCAACGCCATCGCTGCCCAGGCCGCCAAGGCCCGCATCGAGCAGATCACCTCGGACGTCGAGCCGGGCCGCATCTACGAAGGCAAGGTTGCCAAGATCATGGACTTCGGTGCGTTCGTCACGATCCTGCCGGGCAAGGACGGTCTGGTCCACGTGTCGCAGATCTCCAGCGATCGCGTCGAGAAGGTCGGCGACGTGCTGAAGGAAGGCGATGTGGTCAAGGTCAAGGTGCTGGAAGTCGACAAGCAGGGCCGTATCCGCCTGTCGATGAAGGCCGTGGAAGAAGGCGACGCCGTCAGCGCCGAATAATCGGCGGTGGGTGTCAACCTTGCTTGGTTGACACGCTCCTGGAATCGCTGAAATGAAAAAGCGGGCTTCGGCCCGCTTTTTCTTTGCCTCGAAGTTGCGAACAACCGCTCACCCAGGTCGCCGCATGTCCTGCTGCGGTGCATGAGAGGCGCTACGCAGCCATTGTTCTGTCACCGTTGCACGGATCGCGCCTGTCCATCGGACGACATGCCACGACATCGGTCCCACAGCCCCATCGGTTTGCTAACGTGGCGGCGCCTTCGAACCGGGAGATTCCATGTTCCGCCAGACTGTGGCCGTCCTTGCCGGACTGATTGCCGGCGCCCTGCCCATTGCCGCGCACGCTGCGCCCGCGCAGCCGCCGATCTTCGGTGCCTACTACCCCGGTGGTTCCGCCGAGCGCTATCCGGTGTCGAGCATTCCGGCCGAGCGCCTGACCCACCTGTTCTACGCGTTCTCGACCATCGAGGACGGGCGCTGCACGATCGGTGCGGAAGCGCCGAAGAATTTCGCCGCACTGGCCGAACTCAAGAAGGCGCATCCGCACCTGCGCACGCTGATTTCGATCGGCGGCTGGGGCGCAGGCGGGTTCTCCGATGCGGCCCTGACCGAAACCAGCCGCAAGCGCCTGGTCGACTCATGCATGACGCTGTTCTTCGAGCGCCATGCAGGCAGCTTCGATGGTGTGGACATCGACTGGGAATTCCCGGTCAGTGGTGGGCCGAAGGAACTGGCGCACCGCCCGCAGGATCGCGCCAACCTGACCCGGCTCGCGCAGGCGTTCCGCGTGGCACTTGATGCGCGCGGTCGCAAGGCGGGGCAGCCGATGCTGCTGACCGCCGCGCTGGCCGCCGGTCGCCTGCAGACGGATGGCCCCTACGATCCGGCGGCGAGCTACGACCTGCCGGCGCTGGCCAAGGTGTTCGATTTCATCAACCTGATGAGCTACGACATGGGCACCGGCTTCTCGGCGGTGTCGACCTTCAACGCACCGCTGCTTGAGGTGGCGGCCGATCCACTGGCGCCGGAGCTGCGCCGTTGGAACAACGTGGCCGGTGCCGTGCAGTTTTACCGCGACCACGGCGTACCGGCCCACAAGCTGGTGCTGGGCGTGCCGTTCTACGGGCGCGGCTTCAAGGTTACAGGTGATGCCCCGGATGGGTTGTACCAGCCCTACAGCGCACCGGCCGATGCAGGCGACTGGCGGGTGATCAAGGCGCGCTATCTCGACCAGCCGGGCTGGACGAAGCACTGGCAGCCGCAGGCGCAGAGCCCGTGGCTGTACAACGCCGAACAGAAGGTCTTCATCAGCTATGAAGACCCGCGCTCGATCGGGCTGCATGCGCAGTTCGCCCGCGAGCAGGGCCTGGCCGGTGTATTCATGTGGGAGCTGACCGGCGACGACGAGCAGGCCAGCCTGCTCAACGCCATGCTGGGCCCCTGGCAGAAGGCGCGCATCGGCGATTGAGCTGCATCAGGCGATGCCCGGCGCAATGCCGCAACGCCATCGGCCCAACCCCGCACAGCATGTCCACGCCCGCAGCGTTACGCTGCGGGCATGATCCATCTCGAACGCCTGGACCATCTGGTCCTCACCGTCGCCGACATCGACCGCAGCTGTGATTTCTACCAGCGCGTGCTCGGCATGCAGGTCGTGCGCTTCGGCGCGGGACGTACCGCGCTGCAGTTCGGCCAGCAGAAGATCAATCTGCATCCGGCCAGTGCCCCGCTGCAGCCGCATGCGTTACGACCCACGCCGGGCAGTGCCGACCTGTGCCTGGTCACGCTTACGGCGACAATCGATGTGCTGGCACACCTGCAGGCGCAGGCCGTCGCGGTGGAGGAGGGGCCGGTGGCCCGCACCGGCGCACTGGGTCCAATCGAATCGGTGTACTTCCGCGACCCGGATGGCAACCTGATCGAAGTCAGCCGCTACCTGGACCCAGCGCACCTGCTCCGGTAGCGCCGGGCCATGCCCGGCGAAGGCTCAGTTGGCCCAGACGCTGTTCGGATCGCCGTTGCGGGCGCGGCGTTGACTGGCCACTGCCAGGCGGGCGAAGCCGAAGGCCATGGCCAGCGCGATGGCATCGACCCAGAACAGCGGCCAGTGGCCACGCGCGGCCGCACGCCACAGCCAGTCACCATTGAGTGCGCCGTGCAGGATCGGCACCAGCGCGGTACTGATTGCCGCCGCCCACAGCAGCTCGCGTGCGGCCTGTGCCGGGCGGCGCAGCGCGGCCCACAGCGCACAGGCCGCCCAGCTGCCGAAGCAGGCCCAGCGGATGCCGTGGTCGACCGCCGCCGGCGCCAGCCGTTCCAGCACCAGCGCGGTGAGGAACGCGACCGAGATCGCCACGCACAGGCCGATGCACACGCCGACCGTGGCCCGTGCCATGTTCACTCCGGCGCGCGGTTGCTGCGGCTGGCGACGCTTGCGCCGCGACTCGATCCACAGCAGGTTGCCCGAGTAGAACAGGAACGCACCGCCCAGGCCGAGCAGGAAGTACAGCCAGACCACCACCCCGTTGCCGAACTCGCCGAAGTGCAGCGCATAGGCGGCGCTGAGCGTGGCGTGGTTGGCGTCGCGCTGGCCTGGCAGCTGGGTGGCCAGTACCTGGCCGGTGGCGACATCCAGCGCCACGGCGCCGAGCGGGCCGAGGGTGCCGGTGGATTCGCCGGTGATCTCGATGGTGGCGTTGGTGTCGCCCGCGTTGGCCAGCTTCAGGTAGGCCGGCTCGAAGCTGGTCACGCCCTGTGCGCGCGCCACCTCCAGCGCCCGCGCCTGCAGCACGCGCAGGCTGCCCGGCGGCGAGGGGATGCCGGTCGCTTCACGCACCGGTGCGGTGTCCATCGCTGTTGGCACGGCCTGCAGGGCCTTGCCGTCGAAGATCAGGGGGTTGAGCAGGGCCATCTGCACGAACACCAGGCAGAGCAGGGCGCCGGTCACCGCGAACATCAGGTGGAAGGGCAGGCTCAGTACGCCGATCACGTTGTGCGCGTCCTGCCACAGCTGTTTCAGGTTGCGCCCCGGACGCAGCGCGAACAGGTCGCCGAGCAGCTTCGGCAGATGGATCACCAGGCCGCTGAGCAGCGCCATGCCGTACAGCAGGCTGACAATGCCCATCACGTAGATGCCGGCCACGGGCAGGCCCAGGCTGTAGTGCAGCTCGTTGACCAGCTCGGCCAGCCCGGTCTGCGGCGGCGTCGGGCTGCCGCCAATCTGCCCCGGCCAGGCATAACGCCAGCTGCCATCATCGGCCTGCCAGTACGCAAGTGGCTGCGGGTGGTCGGCGCCGGGGAAGGTCATGCCGACGTGGCGGCGGGCTTCCGGGTGTGTCGCCAGTACGTCTTCCAGCAGGTACTGCGCATCGTCCAGCCCGGCTGGCAGTGCGGTGGCCGCGCCCGGGGTCTGCCACAGCGGCAGGTCGTGATGGAACAGGGTCAGCGCACCGGCGTAGAAGGCCACGAACAGGCCGAACCCGGCGACCAGGCCGACCCAGGTGTGCAGGGTGGTGAACGTGCGCAGCGTCTGCGAACTGAACTTCATGGGAGAGGTCTCATTGCACCGCGCCGGTCAGGCGCAGCAGCCCGAGCACGGCGAAGCCGGCGGCGGCGCTGCCGCCCAGCACGAGCCAGGCACGCAGCGCGCTGCGGAAACTGAACGCCCACAGGGCGGCCAGCATCCACAGCGGGATGAAAGCGATCAGGGTCGGCACCAGCGCCCGCTGCCAGGGGCCGGGCGGCAGCCATGCCAGCAGGCCGGTCGCGGCCGCGGCCAGGAAGAAGCCGGCGACGATGCCGGCGAAGGCGCGCGGCCACATCAGGGCGACTCCGTGCCCGGGCGATGCCAGGCGGCCAGTGCCGGCAGCAGCATCGCCGCCAGCATCCAGGTGCACAGCATGGCCACCAGGCCGGCGGCAAAGCCGAGCTCGGCCATCCACAGCCACAGCGCGGCGGCGGCCGCGACCAGGCCGATCTGGCGGCCCAGGCGGCCGGCCCGGCGCAGGCGCGGCCAGCGGCAGTGCGGCGAGGCGGCATAGAAGGCCAGCGCGGAGAACATCGCCGCCAGCATGCCCAGGCTGCAGAAGCCCAGGGTGGAAAGGCCGACGGTGATCATTGCGGGCGGCCGCCGTGGCAGCGGGCCAGCGAACGCGGGGCACGGGCGGGGCCGGCGGGAGCCGGTCGGAGCGGGTGGCGCATCACGAGGTCCTGGGGGGAAGCGGGCAGGCTGGCACGGGGCGGGCTGCGCGGACATGGTAATCATTGCGTTTTCACGCCGCCAGCGAGGGCCATTCAGCGTACCGTACGGTAGCCCTTGGGCTTTCCGGTGCGCTGGTTTAAGATCATCACACTCCCTAACTGGAACAAGGTGGCCCGCGCCCAGCGCCGGCCGAGCGTGCGACATGAGCACTACCACCGCCCACTGTTGACCTGCCCCCGAAGGCCCTGTGTCCCTGGCGCCCTCGTGGCGCTTTTTTATTGCCCGGGCGCCGCCCCGGGAGCGCTTTCCAGCCCGCCCAGCGGGCCCCGCACGAAGCCACTCCGATGATCAACATTACCCTCCCCGACGGCAGCCGCCGCGAGTTTGAAAACCCCGTCAGCGTCATGGACGTCGCCCAGTCGATCGGTGCCGGCCTGGCCAAGGCCACCATCGCCGGTGCCGTGGATGGCGTGCTGGTCGATGCCAGCGACGTCATCGACCACGATGCCAGCCTGCGCATCATCACCGCCAAGGACGAGGAGGGCGTGGAGATCATCCGCCACTCCTGCGCCCACCTGGTCGGCCACGCGGTCAAGCAGCTGTACCCGGATGTGAAGATGGTGATCGGTCCGGTGATCGCCGAAGGCTTCTACTACGACATCTACTCCGAGCGCCCGTTCACCCCGGACGACATGGCCGCGATCGAGAAGCGCATGGGTGAACTGATCGCCCAGGACTACGACGTCATCAAGAAGATGACGCCGCGCGCCGAAGTGATCGAGATCTTCAAGGCCCGTGGTGAGGACTACAAGCTGCGCCTGATCGAGGACATGTCCGACGACATCCAGGCGATGGGCATGTACTACCATCAGGAATACGTGGACATGTGCCGTGGCCCGCACGTGCCGAACACGCGCTTCCTGAAGGCCTTCAAGCTGACCCGCATCTCCGGCGCCTACTGGCGTGGCGACGCGCAGAACGAACAGCTGCAGCGCATCTACGGCACCGCCTGGGCGGACAAGAAGCAGCTTGAGGCGTACATCAAGCGCATCGAGGAAGCCGAGATGCGCGACCACCGCCGCATCGGCAAGCAGCAGGACCTGTTCCACCTGCAGGAAGAAGCGCCGGGCCTGGTGTTCTGGCACCCGAAGGGCTGGGCGCTGTGGCAGGTGGTCGAGCAGTACATGCGCAAGGTCTACCGCAACAGCGGCTACGGCGAAGTGCGCTGCCCGCAGATCCTGGACGTGAGCCTGTGGAAGAAGTCCGGCCACTGGGACAACTACCAGGACAACATGTTCTTCACCGAATCGGAGAAGCGCACCTACGCGGTCAAGCCGATGAACTGCCCGGGCCACATCCAGGTGTTCAACCAGGGCCTGCACAGTTACCGCGACCTGCCGATCCGCTACGGTGAGTTCGGTTCCTGCCACCGCAACGAGCCGTCCGGCGCGCTGCACGGCATCCTGCGCGTGCGTGGCTTCACCCAGGACGACGGCCACGTGTTCTGCACGGAAAACCAGATCGAGTCGGAAGTGACGGCCTTCCATCAGCAGGCGCTGGCGGTCTACCAGCACTTCGGCTTCGACGACATCCAGATCAAGATCGCCCTGCGCCCGGAATCGCGCCTGGGTGACGATGCGACCTGGGACAAAGCGGAGGGCGCGCTGCGCTCGGCGCTGACCGCCTGTGGCGTGGAATGGCAGGAGCTGCCGGGCGAGGGTGCCTTCTATGGCCCGAAGATCGAGTACCACCTGAAGGACGCCATCGGCCGTACCTGGCAGCTGGGCACCATGCAGGTCGACTTCATGATGCCGGGCCGCCTGGGCGCCGAGTACGTGGACGAGAACAGCCAGAAGAAGCACCCGGTCATGCTGCACCGGGCCATCGTCGGCTCGATGGAGCGCTTCCTGGGCATCCTGATCGAGCACCATGCCGGCCAGTTCCCGGCCTGGCTGGCCCCGACCCAGGTGGTGGTGGCCAACATCACCGACGCCCAGGCCGACTACGTCTCGGGCGTGACCAAAACCCTTGCGGAGCAAGGCTTCCGCGTCAGCTCGGATTTGCGTAACGAGAAGATCGGCTATAAAATCCGCGAGCATACGTTGCAGCGCGTGCCCTACCTGCTGGTCATTGGTGACCGCGAGAAGGAAAATGGGGCTGTGGCGGTGCGTACGCGTTCTGGCGAAGATCTGGGCAGCATGAGCCTGCAGGCCTTCATCGAGCGGCTCCACGCCGAGGGCGCGTAAGCAAAGGTCCGGTCCGGGCGCACAGGCACCCGGACCGGTTCGATACCCTTGGGAGAACGTAATATCAGCACCCCTGACAACAAACAGAACCGCAAGAATCAGGAAATCCGTGTGCCGCGCGTCCGCGTGATCGGCAGTGACGGAGAAATGATCGGCGTGTTGTCGCGCGACGAAGCGCTGTCCATGGCCGAAGATGAAGGCCTGGACCTGGTCGAAATCCAGCCGCAGGCCGATCCGCCGGTCTGCAAGATCATGGACTTCGGCAAGTTCAAGTTCGAAGCGCAGAAGAAGGCCAGCGAGGCCAAGAAGAAGACCAAGCAGGTCGAGATCAAGGAAGTGAAGTTCCGTCCGGTCACGGACGAGGGCGACTACCAGATCAAGCTGCGCAAGATGCGCGGGTTCCTTGAGGATGGTGACAAGATCAAGGTCAACATCCGCTTCCGCGGCCGTGAAATGAGCCACCAGGAACTGGGCCGCGAAATGGCCAACCGGATCGAGACCGATCTGGGCGAGGACATCGTCATTGAATCCCGTCCGCGCCTGGAAGGGCGTCAGATGGTCATGATGATCGCGCCGAAGAAGAAGACCTGAGGCCTGACGGGCCGCCCTCCGGGGCGCCTGGCTGAACGGTTCAGGGTGAAGGGGCGCCATCGGCGCCCCTTCGCTTTTGCGGCATGCCGGTGAATTGCCGTGAAAGGGTTGCAGGGGCTGGTGGCAGGGCGGTTTTGCCTGTATCATGCCCGGCTCGACCCACCCAGGACGGGTCGTACGCCGATCATGGCAGGACGGAAAGAGCGGCCCAGGCCGCCGCCAGATCAGTCAGAAACCAGGGTCATATCCCATCAAGGACATTGCAATGCCCAAGATCAAGACCAACCGGGCAGCGGCCAAGCGTTTCCGCAAGACCGCCTCGGGCAAGTACAAGTGCGGCCACGCCAACCGTAGCCACATCCTCACGAAGAAAGCGACCAAGCGTAAGCGTAATCTGCGTCAGACGGGCCATGTCCGTGCAGAAGACGCAGGCCGTCTGGACCGCATGCTCCCTTACCTCTGAGGAACTGAAAAATGGCACGAGTTAAGCGTGGCGTACAGGCGCGTCGCCGCCACAAGAAGATTCTGGATCTCGCCAAGGGCTATTACAACGCCCGTCGCAAGGTCTTCCGCGTCGCCAAGCAGGCGGTCATCAAGGCTCAGCAGTACGCCTACATCGGCCGTAAGCAGAAGAAGCGCAACTTCCGTTCGCTGTGGATCACCCGTATCAATGCGGCTGCCCGCATCAACGGTCTGAGCTACAGCCGCTTCATGAACGGTCTGCTGAAGGCCGGCATCACCCTGGATCGCAAGGTCCTGGCTGACATCGCCGTGCACGACGCAGCCGGTTTTGCTGCGCTGGCCGAAAAGGCCAAGGGCGCGCTGGCGGCATAAGTCCTTCCCGATGCCGTAACCGTTCACTCGGAACGGTGTCAGGTCAAGGCAATGCATGGGGAAGGGCGCAAGTCCTTCCCCATTCTTTTTTGGGTCCCGGCGAGGCCACGATGGCAGCGCGGGGACGGCGGTGGCGACAGGGGTCGGCCCTTCGCGCATCGCGATGGCAGATCGACTGGAGTTCCGGCCCCCCATGAGCGACATCCAATCCCTCACCACCCAGGCGCTGGCCGATGTGGCCGCCGCACAGAGCCCCGACGTGCTGGAACAGCTGCGCGTGGCCCTGCTTGGCAAGAGTGGCAGCATCACTTCGCAGCTCAAGCAGCTCGGCGCGCTGCCGGCCGACGAGCGCAAGGCCGCCGGTGAAGCGATCAACCAGGCCCGCGATGCGCTGACCCGCGCGCTGGGTGAGCGCAAGGCGCTGCTGGAAGACGCGGCACTGGATGCGCGCCTGGCCGCCGAAGCCATCGACATCACCCTGCCGGGTCGCAACGGCGACCGCGCCGGCCTGCACCCGATCACCCGCACCCTGGAGCGCATCACCGGCATCTTCGGCCGGCTGGGCTACGAGCTGTCGGAAGGGCCGGAGATCGAGGACGACTGGCACAACTTCGAGGCGCTGAACTTCCCGCCGCACCACCCGGCGCGCGCCATGCACGACACCTTCTACTTCGGCGACGGACGCCTGCTGCGCACGCATACCTCCGGTGTGCAGGTGCGCTACATGGGCGACCACGCGCCGCCGCTGCGCATGATCGCCGCCGGCAAGGTGTACCGCAGCGACAGCGACCAGACCCACTCGCCGATGTTCCACCAGGTCGAAGGCCTGCTGGTGGACGAGCATTCGACCTTCGCCGACCTGAAGGGCACGCTGGCCGAGTTCGTGCGCGCGTTCTTCGAGCGCGACTTCGAGATGCGTTTCCGTCCCAGCTACTTCCCGTTCGTTGAACCGGGTGCGGAAGTGGACATCGCCTGGCAGCAGCCCGATGGCAGCACCCGCTGGCTGGAAGTGCTCGGCTGCGGCATGGTCCATCCGAACGTGCTGCGCAATGTCGGCATCGATCCGGAGCGCTACACCGGCTTTGCCTTCGGCATGGGCGTGGAGCGTTTCGCGATGCTGCGCTACGGCGTCAACGACCTGCGCGCGTTCTTCGAGAACGACGTGCGGTTCCTGAAGCAGTTCGCGTAAGCCGCAACCGTGTAGAGCCGGGCCATGCTCGGCTGCTTTTCTGGATGGACGCCTCCTTGCGCATGCGCTGGGCGACCACAAAAACCGCAACGGGAGGCACACCTCCCACCAGGGTGACACCATGAAATTCTCCGAAAACTGGCTGCGCAGCCACGTCCCGACCTCCGCCTCGCGCGATGAGCTCAGCGCGGTGCTGACCGCCATCGGCCTGGAAGTGGAAGAGGTGACCGCGCTTGGCGAAGGCCTCGAGCACGTGGTCGTGGCGCGCATCGTCGAAGCGGTGCGCCATCCCGAAGCTGATCGCCTGCAGGTGTGCAAGGTCGATGCCGGGCAGGGCGAGCTGCTGCAGATCGTGTGCGGCGCGCCGAACGCGCGCCCGGGCCTGGTCGCGCCGCTGGCGATGGTCGGCGCGCAGATCGGCGAGCTGAAGATCAAGCCGGCCAAGCTGCGCGGCGTCGAGTCGAACGGCATGCTGTGCTCGGCCAAGGAGCTGGGCCTGGACAACGATGCCTCCGGCCTGCTGGAACTGCCGGACGACGCACCGGTCGGCCAGTCCCTGGTCGAGTATCTGGGGCTGCCGGACGCCAGCATCGAGATCAAGCTGACCCCGAACCGTGCCGACTGCTTCAGCCTGCGCGGCATCGCCTACGACGTCGCCGCCGCCACCCGCAGTGAAGTGCTGGACTTCGCGGCCGACGCCATTGCGCCGGTCGGCAGCCGCGAACTGTCGATCCAGCTCGACGCCGGCGCCGAAGCACCGCGTTACCTGGGCCGCGTCATCGAAGGCGTCAACGCCGCTGCCAAGACCCCGCTGTGGATGGCTGAGCGCCTGCGCCGCAGCGGTGTGCGTCCGGTCTCGCTGCTGGTCGACATCACCCAGTACGTGATGCTGGAGCTGGGCCAGCCGATGCATGCCTACGACCTCGGTACCCTGCAGGGCAGCATCGCCGTGCGCCGTTCGCGCGCGGGCGAGAGCCTGAAGCTGCTGGACGGCCGCGATGCCGCACTGGACGACAGCTTCCTGGTGGTTGCCGATGCTGACCGTGCGGTCGGTCTGGCCGGCCTGATGGGCGGCTTCGATACCCGCGTCACCGACGCGACCACCGCCGTGTTCCTGGAAGCTGCGCACTTCGCGCCGGCCGCGATCATGGGCCGTGGCCGCAAGCTCGGCCTGCACACCGATGCCGGCCACCGCTTCGAGCGTGGCGTCGACCCGGCATTGCCGCGCACCGCCATCGAATACGCCACCCGCCTGGTGCTGGACCTCGCCGGCGGTACCCCGGCGCCGGTCACCGAGGCCGTGCGTGCCGATGACCTGCCGCAGCCGGCGACGATCGTACTGCGCCGTGCTCGCATCAGCCGCGTGCTGGGCATCACCATCGACGACGCCGAAGTCGAGCGCATCCTGCGCGCGCTGGGCATGGACGTGGCTGCGACGGCCGAGGGCTGGCAGGTCGTCGCGCCGAGCCGTCGCTTCGACATCGCCATCGAAGAAGACCTGATCGAAGAACTGGCCCGCATCCACGGTTACGAGCAGATCCCGACCACGCTGCCGGGCGGTGCCTCGCGCGTGGCGATGCCGAGCGAGACCCAGCTGGACGCGCTGAGCGTTCGTCGCCAGCTGATCGCCCGCGACCAGCAGGAAACCGTCAACTTTGCCTTCGTCGACGACGCGCTGCTGACCCAGTGGCAGCTGCGCGATGGCCTGGTACCGCTGGCCAACCCACTGTCGGCCGAACTGGCGGTGATGCGCCCGTCGCTGCTGCCGGGCCTGGTCGCCACGCTGGGCCGCAATGCCGCGCGCCAGTTGGGTCGCGTGCGCCTGTTCGAGCTCGGCCGGGTGTTCACCCAGCAGGCCGGAGATGGCCAGCCGGCGCCGCTGGAAACCCCGCGCGTGGCCGCTGCGGTCTGCGGTGATGCGCAGGCGGTGCAGTGGGGCCTGCCGACCCGCAAGGTCGACTTCCACGATCTGAAGGGCGACCTGGAATCGCTGGCCGCTGCCAGTGGCGCGCAGCTGGAGTTCCGCCCGTCGGCCCGTCCTTACGGCCACCCGGCGCGCTCGGCCGAGGTGTTCCGCGATGGCGTGGCGATGGGCTGGATCGGCCAGGTCCATCCGCGCCTGGTCAAGGCGATGGACATCGAATCCGACGTCTACGCCTTCGAACTGGATCTGGAACCGCTGACCGCCCGCCGCCTGCCGCGTGCCGGCGAGCTGTCGCGCTTCCCGGCCGTGCGCCGCGACCTGGCGTTCCTGGTGCCTGAACAGGTGGCCTGGGCCGATCTGGCGGCGACCGTCCGCCAGGCCGCCGGCCCGCTGCTGCGCGACCTGAACCTGTTCGACCGCTATGTCGGCCAGGGCGTCGAGCCGGGATTCAAGAGTCTCGCTATGGGCTTGATTTTGCAGGACAAGTCGCGCACTCTGACGGACCGCGACGTGGATGCGGTGGTGGCCGAGGCGGTCACTGCCATCGAGCGTGAACACCACGCCCGGATCCGCGGCTGAGCGGGCAGCACTCGGGGGTAGCAGGCAATGGCATTGACCAAGGCGGAGATGGCGGAAAAGCTGTTCGACGAAGTCGGTCTGAACAAGCGGGAAGCCAAGGAATTCGTCGACGCGTTTTTCGATGTGCTGCGTGAAGCATTGGAACAGGGACGTCAGGTGAAGCTGTCGGGCTTCGGTAATTTCGATCTTCGGCGCAAGAACCAGCGCCCGGGTCGCAACCCCAAGACCGGCGAGGAAATTCCGATTTCCGCCCGTACGGTGGTCACCTTCCGTCCGGGCCAGAAGCTCAAGGAGAGGGTGGAAGCTTATGCTGGATCCGGGCAGTAACCGCGAACTACCGCCGATCCCGGCCAAGCGCTACTTCACCATCGGTGAAGTCAGCGAGCTGTGCGACGTCAAGCCGCACGTCCTGCGCTACTGGGAAACCGAGTTTCCCAGCCTTGAGCCGGCCAAGCGCCGAGGCAACCGCCGCTACTACCAGCGCCATGACGTGCTGATGGTGCGGCAGATCCGCAGCCTGCTGTACGAACAGGGCTACACCATCGGTGGTGCGCGCCTGCGTCTGGACGGCCCCGATGCCCGCGAGGAATCGGCGCTGAGCAATCAGATCATCAAGCAGGTACGCATGGAGCTGGAAGAAGTGCTGCAGTTGTTGCGCCGCTGATCCCATTTCCATCGTAATCCGCTATACTTCACGGCCCGCCGCACTGGCGGGCACATCGCAGCATCAGTCGGGGCGTAGCGCAGCCTGGTAGCGCATCTGCCTGGGGGGCAGAGGGTCGTCGGTTCGAATCCGGCCGTCCCGACCACTGTGATGAATCAAGAAGCCTGCGCAGCAATGCGTGGGCTTTTTTGTGCGCGCTGCTGATGCCGATGATCAGTCTTCAGCGAAGCGGTAGATCAGCTCCGGGTCGCCGTCATCCAATCCGTGCACGATGCCGCTGTCGATGAAGCCCGACGCAACGAGCAGGCGCTGCATGCCGATGTTGGAGGCATTGGTCGAGGTGAACAGCTTGCCGCGACCGCGCCGTGCGATCGCGTGTCGCAGCAGTGCGGTACCAATGCCGTGGCCGCGGCGTTCGCGCGCCACCATCAGCATCTCGACGAAGGCCTCGCCGAAGAAGTGGTGATGCATGACCAGGTAGCCGACGACCCTGCCGTCCTGCTCGGCGACATACACGCCGCCGTGTGCCAGCCAGTTGCCAATCTGCATGATCCGCTCTGGATCAATGGCTGCCACGCTGTCGAGCGCGATCAAGGCATCCGCGTCCTGGGGGCTGCCGTTACGCAGGCGCGGAGAACGGGACGTCCGGCTCATCGCGGGCGGAGCTGCAGCAACAGACCGCCACCCGATACAAAACAGGCGAGCAGGACGATGATCGACAGCGGCAGGTGGAATTCATTGCGACCGAGCAGGGCAAACGCCAGGTGGATCAGCGCCGTGCCAATGCCGAGCGCGCCACAAACCAGTGCATAGCCGCGCGCCGTGGATGTACCCAGCAGGGCATGGCGATAACCCCAAAGCACGGCGCCGACTGCGAACAGGTTGAACAGCAGGAAGCCCTGGATGCCGCCGGGCACATGGAACATGGTCCATTCCTGCCAGAACGCAGCGTCGATCTGATGCAGGATCAACGCCAGCAGCGTCGCCAGATACCATCGTTCCATGTCGTGCTCCCTGCCATGCAGGCCATAGTCTATCGACTCCGCCTTGCACGCACGCCTACGCGTTGCAGCCAGCGCGTGGCAGGCAGTCAATACACCCGGAACTCGGCACGGCAGCCGTCGCTGACCCACACGCCGCGACGGTCCCAGCCCCAGTTGCGGTCCTCGATGCAGGTCGTCACCGATTTCTGCTTGACCAGCCGTACCTCGTGACGAACGCGAATCCGGCACTCCTTGTCCTTGTTCTCGTAGGACTCGCAGACCAGGCGTTCACCCTCGTTGTCGCGGTCACGGCCGCGGCCACGTCCCGGCCAGCGCCCGTATCCATCGGCGACGAACTCGGCGCGGCAGCCGTCGGTCACCCATAATGTGCGGCGGCTCTGGCCCCAGTTCTGGTTCTCCACGCAGCGGGTGACCGACAGTTGCCTGGCCAGGCGCATCGGGCCCTCGATGGGGCATTGCTCGGTCTTGTTGAACTGGGATTCGCAGCGCAGCGCTGGAATGTGATCAGTGTCGTAGTCCTGGGCGGCCACGGCGGTGGCGGCCAGCAGCAGGACAAGGGCGGCGCCGGTGATCGGCAGCAGCGGGCGAAGGGTCATAGGGAGCCTCGAGCGTGGATTCGGGCGGCAAGAATGACCCAGCACGAGGCCGTCGGAACGCATCGTTCCGGATGTGGCTCAGTAAGGATTTAGTAGTGCGCACGGGCCCATGCAGAGGCTTACATCCCGTATCATCGCTGCACATCCGATCGCATCGGTTTACACCTTCTTACATGTCTTCCACGCCTGTCGGCGCAGCCTGTGGCTGCCGTCACTGGTGTGCGGGCGGCCTGTGGGGGAGGATGCGCGGACCACGACGACCACAGGGGGTTGCGTTGATCAGCAGTACCGTCATTCATCGCTCGGCCGACGCAGGCGGCGCCGAGGTGCGGGTCCTGGACACCACGTTCAAGGGCAAGCATGTGTTCATTGCTTGGGGCCTGCGCGGGCCGGAACTGACCCGCAGCGCGGACCCGGCTGCGACCGTGGCCGCACGCAAGGCGCTGCACGCGGTTGCCGGCCACAGCGAAGGGCCGCGCAGCCCGGAAGTGTTCATCGCCAACCAGTCGGCGGTGGCGATCACGGTCTATCGCCTGCTTACCGAAGCGCGCTCCGGCGATGCCATCTTCTTCCTGTGCGATTCCCAGGCGGTGGTCGAGTGGCTGATCACCGCGCTGGAAGTGCAGGGCGCGGACTGATTCCGCGTTCCGGCGCGCATTGATTCACGCCAGCGCCGCATCCACGGCGGCCCGCGCATGCAGTGCAGTGGTATCGAACAGCGGCACTGTGCTGTCCTCCGGCCGTACCAGCAGCATGATCTCGGTACAGCCGAGGATGATGGCCTCGGCGCCGCGCGCGACCAGTCTCTCGATCACGCCGGCGTAGACCTGTCGTGAGTGTTCGCTGACCACGCCGGCGATCAGTTCCTGGTAGATGATGTCGTGCACGCTGCGACGATCATCGGCTTCGGGAACCAGGACCTCCAATCCGAAGCGATCCTGCAGCCGGCCGCGGTAGAAGTCCTGCTCCATGGTGAAGGCGGTGCCGAGCAGGCCCACCTTTCGCGCGCCTGCCTGCACGATGGCCTGGGCGGTGGGGTCGGCGATATGCAGCAGTGGCAGTGGGCAGGCCGCCTCGATGCGGTCGGCCAGTTGGTGCATGGTGTTGGTGCAGACCAGCAGCAGATCGGCACCACCGGCCTGCAGGCGCCGTGCGGCCTCAACCATGTGGTCGCCCAGTGCATCCCAGTCGCCGTCGTGCTGCAGCTGCTTGATCGGGGCGAAGTCCACCGACCACAGCAGCAGCTGCGCCGAATGTGCGCCACCGAGGCGCTGCCGCACGTCCTCGTTGATGAGCCGGTAATACTGCGCCGAGCTTTCCCAGCTCATGCCGCCGATCAGGCCAAGGGTCTTCATGCACAGCTCCATGCCGGGGAGCCGTCATTGCAGCACAGCCGATGCGGGAGTTGCACCACACATTAGCGATTGCTAATGTGTTGACCATGATCGAGAACGCCCTGTTCAAGGCGCTGGCCGACCCGACCCGCCGCCACATCTTCGAAAAGCTGGCCGAGGGCGGGCAGCATGCCAGCGCGCTGCGCGAGGGCGTGGCGATCAGCCAGTCTGCGATGTCCCAGCACCTGGCAGTGCTGCGCGATGCCGGGCTGGTGAGCGAACAGCGCCAAGGCCGCTTCGTCTACTACGAGGTCGATCCGCGCGGACTGGCCCACATCGGCAACTGGCTGCAGCGCTACCGGGCCTACTGGCCCGCGCGTATGGATGCCTTGCAGGATCTGCTGAAGGAGATGGATTGATGGACGACGTTCTGAACGAAGCGGCTCCTGCGTTGGTGATGGAGCAGTGGCTGCCAGCGCCACCGGAACGGGTCTGGCGCGCACTGTTGGACCCGGCGCTGCGTGAGCGCTGGTTGCCCGCAGCCGATCTTGCCGACCCGCAGCCCTGCCTGTGCGAGGAGGGACGGGAGCTGGGCTTCCGCTTGCGCGATGCGCAGCCCCCACATCTGCACAGTCTGGTGTGTTTCCGGCTGCGCGCGGATGGGGGTGGAGGGACGGTGCTGACCATCGTGCATCGGCTCACTGACCGGCGTTCTCTGATCCCGCCGGCTTCCAACGATGAGCATCGCACGGTGATGCGCGCGGCTTGAACCAGCGCTTGGATCGAACGCTATAGGGAGCAGGCACATGCGGGACAGGATGCAGCTGGTACCGATGGTGGTGGAACGCAGCGAGCGCGGCGAGCGTTCCTATGACATCTACTCGCGGCTGCTGCGCGAGCGCATCATCTTTCTCAACGGCGAAGTCGATGACACCGTGTCGGCGCTGGTCTGCGCGCAGCTGCTGTTCCTGGAATCGGAAAACCCGGAGAAGCCGATCCATCTGTACATCAACTCGCCAGGCGGAGTCATTTCCAGCGGCTTGGCGATGTACGACACCATGCAATACATCTCGGCCCCGGTGCATACGCTGTGCATGGGCACCGCGCGGTCGATGGGGTCGTTCCTGCTGATGGCCGGCGAGCCCGGTCACCGCGCGGCGTTGGCCAATGCCAGCCTGCACGTGCACCAGCCG
The DNA here is from genome assembly GCF_010608305.1 of Stenotrophomonas sp. AS012628. Classification (NCBI taxonomy): domain Bacteria; kingdom Pseudomonadati; phylum Pseudomonadota; class Gammaproteobacteria; order Lysobacterales; family Lysobacteraceae; genus Stenotrophomonas; species Stenotrophomonas sp. AS012628. The sequence goes on from NZ_VMBJ01000021.1 coordinate 42,566, forward strand.
CTGGGCGGGGTGCAGGGCCAAGCTTCGGACATCTTCATCCACGCCGAGGAGATGCAGCGCACCAAGCAGCGCATCACCCGACTGTATGCGCAGCATTGCGGACGCAGTGTCGAGGACGTCGAGCAGACCTTGGACCGCGATCGTTTCATGAGTGCCGAGCAGGCATGCGAATGGGGCCTGATCGACCAGGTACTGGTACGGCGCGACGCGCTCGCTGCCTGAGCCGGCCTCTGTAACCACCACATCCACGCTGTGCTGTATGTGCCGCGCGCTGCAGGCGCGTTCTATGCTGGTTGCGTCTTCTGAAGTGGATGTGCGCTATGGCCCTGCATACCTGGTGGTGGTTCCTGGCCACGGTGTTTGTTCTGTGTGGCACGCCGGGGCCGAACATGCTGCATATCCTCGGCCGCAGCGTCGGACTCGGCTTCCGCGGCAGTGTGCCGGCGATGGCCGGCTGCCTGCTGGCGATGCTGCTGGTGCTGGCCGCGTCCGCTGCTGGCCTGAGCGCATTGCTTCATTCCTCGCCGATGCTGTTCGAAATGCTGCGCTATCTGGGTGTGGCCTACCTGGCCTGGCTGGGCCTGAAGGCATGGCGCGATAGCTGCCGTCCCGCGCCTGCGGTGACGGTGGATGCCGCACTGCCGATGACGCCGACGCTTGGTGCCTGGACCGTGTTCCGTGGTGGCCTTCTGGTGGGCCTGAGCAATCCCAAGCTGCTGCTGTTCGCGGCGGCGTTCCTGCCGCAGTTCGTCGATCCGTCACGCGGCCAGGCACTGCAGTACAGCGTGCTGGTGGCCACCTTCGCCGCCTGCGAACTGTTCTGGTACGTGATGTATGCAGCCGGTGGCCATGGCCTGCGCCGCTGGCTGGCCAAGCCGTTTGCACGACGCTGGTTCGAGCGGCTGGTGGGCAGCGTGTTCCTGGCGTTTGCCGTCGCGCTGCTGCGCTTCCGTCCGCGCTGATTCACGCCGCGCACGCGGCCTGTTCACGACTGCCGCATCGGCCACGGCCTAGCCTGATCATCCAGTACGCAGTCCCTGCGGGGAAAGGTTTGACATGATCAAGTGGGCCATCATCTTCGCCATCATCGGCGTCATTGCGGGCGTGCTCGGCTTCGGTGGCATTGCCGGCGCCGCGGTCGGCATCGCCAAGTTCCTGTTCTGGGCCGGCATCATCATCGCCGTGGTGCTGTTCCTGCTCGGCATGACCGTAGCGAAGAAGGTCAGCTAGCGTTGATCGCGCAGCAGCGTGCTCAGTGTGCGCTGCTGCGCGAGAACAGATTGATCACCAGTACACCGGCGCAGATCAGGCCGATGCCGATCAACGCGGGTGCATCCAGGCGCTGCTTGAACACGACCAGCCCGATCAGCGAGATCAGCACGATGCCGACGCCGGACCAGATCGCGTAGGCGATGCCGGTCGGAATCGTTCCTCCTCGTCCAGTGGACGCCCATAGGCCGTGGCCCAGTAGCCATCGGCAGCGCAGCGCGCCGCGTACAGCCGGGGATCGTTGGCTTCGCCGGCGAATTCGGCCAGCATCGCACGCTTCCAGGTGCGCCAATGCGCGAGCAGGGCCGGTTCCATCAGGTTGCCGAGGGTCAGGCCGATGTCGTTGTCCTGCTCCTGCTGCAGCAGATGCTCGAAATTGGCCTGCACATAGGCGCGGCTGAAACGGCCATGGCCTTCGGGATTTTCCTGCAGCAGGGCGCGTACCCGCGCTTCGAACTCGCCGATGAGCGCTCCGACGGCTTCATCCACCAGTGCCTGCTTGCTGCTGAAATGATGGAACAACGCACCCTTGCTGACACCAGCGGCCTGCGCGACGTCCTGCACGGTCAGCGCGGCCAGGCCGTTACGGCCGATCACTTCAATGGTGGCCTGCAGCAGTGACTGGCGCACGCTGTCGGGCGCCTTGCGGCGCGAACGGGAGGGGGATGCGGACATGGTGGGAAGAAACCGACTGGACGGTACGATTGTAGCGCAGGCCCGCTGTGTTGCCGCGCGCTGCCGGCCTGGACCGGCAGCGGAACCGTCATGCGTCGACGCGGGCGAAACGTGGTTGCGGTCCGTGCTCGCCGGGCACCTGCTCGACGAACATGGCGTACGGGCGTACCCACAGGCCGCCTTCGCCATACAACGCGCGGTACAGCACCATCGGCTGCAGGGTCTCGCTGCTGCGGACGATGTCCAGCACTTCGTACTCGCCGCCCTTGAAGTGGCGGTAGCGGCCCGGGGCCAGGGTGGGGAGCGGACTCAGCTCAGCCATGGTGGGCGCGACTCACTTGCGCGCCGGGCTGGCCGGCTTTGCGCAATAGGCGTTGATGGCTTCGGCGGTATTGGCCAGGCCCTGTGCCTGCGCCAGTTCCCACGGGCGTTCGCAACGCTGGCTGTGCTCGCACCACTGGTAGCCGGCCGAACCGATGCAGCCATGCGCATCGCGATCACCGCCGACCACCGGCGTGGCTGTCGCTTGGGCGTGCGTGGGTGCCTTGTCCAGGCTGGCGCAGGCGACCAGGACCAGTAGCGCGGGAATCAGAAGAAGGGATTTCATCGGCGGAGCTCCGTGCCCAAAGCAACAGTGTCGGCCGCAGGAAAAACGGCAGCAAGTGCTCAGTGCAGGGCGGCGCGGATCAGTTCCTCGATCAGCACCAGATAGCTGGCCACGAAGTAGAACTTCAGCAACGTCCAACGCTGCTGCGAGAAGAAGGTGCGCATGTGGAAGGGGCCCCTGTTGGTGACGGTAGTGTGAAGCTCTGTCAACTCCGTGACAAGGGTCACGAAAGGGATTCACTAAACGGCCTCAGGGATGTGAGGGCGGGGCGGTCTGACAGTCCGGCGCGGCATTTTCGTACAAATCTGATAGGCCATCCCGGAGGTGCTCGCTAGCCTGATGGTGTACCGGCGCTCAGGGGCTTCCGCTGCCGGCGTGCCTTCATTCCGCAGGAGTCTTCCAATGGTCATTACCGTTCAATGCAACGCCCGGCACTGGTCCGTACTGGATCCGCAGGCGCATGACGCCACCCGTTATGCACGGGGCGCCGAGGCTTTCGATGTCGCTGCGGCGCGGGCCCTGGAGCACCACCGCCGTACCGGCCAGCGCAGCACGGTACGGGTTGAGGCGCTCGGCAATTCGGTGGACGCACTCCACGTCGGAAGTTGACACCACCGGCTGAGGCGCAGTCAGCCACGGTTGAGTTGTTTGAATGGGGAAAAAACCGCCGTGGGGCGCCCCCCTGTGCGCCGCGCCACGAATCCTCGATGCTTGCGCCATCGTATTCATCCGGAGATCCCGATGGGCAAGGCACTCACCTGGCGCACCCTGGCCTGCACCCTGCTGCCAATGCTGGCGGCCGCGGGCGGCGCGCAGGCGCAGAGCTATGGTTACGGTTATGACGACGATCGCTACGGCGGTCGTGATGGCGGCGGCATCGTACGCTGCGAATCGATCAAGAACCGCAGCAATGAATGCCGCCTGGAAGGCCGTGCCCGGATGATCCGCCAGTTGTCGGGCTCGCCGTGCGTGGAAGGCGAGACCTGGGGACAATCGCGCTATGGTGTCTGGGTTACCCAGGGCTGTCGTGCCGAGTTCGTTGGCGAGTACCGCCGCGGCGGTGGCTGGGGTGGTGGCCATGGCAACGGCTGGGGCAATGGTGGCAATGGCTGGGGTGGGGGTGAGGTGATCACCTGCCATTCCAACGGTCATCGCCAGGAGTACTGCGATGCGCGCATCCGTCGTGGTGTGCGCCTGGTCCGCCAGGATTCACGCAGCGCCTGCATCGAGGGCCAGACCTGGGGCTGGGACCGCCGTGGCATCTGGGTCAGCGACGGTTGCCGGGCGCAGTTCCAGGTGAATTGAGCACGCGCCTCGAAAATCAGAATAATCTGATACAGCTCACATTTTGAACGTCGTATCTTCTGCGATCAGGGCACCTCTACGTGCCCCTGATCCGCCGCGATGAAGTCTGCCGTAACCGGCACGCCCATCCCGCCACCGTCGATACGCTGCCTCAAGGAGTGAGCTGCATGTTGATCCGCCTGCAATGCGAGCAACGCCAATGGCGCGTGCTGCACCCGGACCGGCCGGAACCGATCGAGTTCCGCGATGGTGCCCGGGCCTACGATTTCGCTGAAACCCTTGCACGCCTCCACTTCGTCGACACCGGGCAGCGCGCTGCGGTGCGGGTGGAGGCCAGCGGCGCGTTCGTGGAAGCGGTCAGCTACGGCTGAGGGCTGGGGCTCCCTGATCTGTCCCCACGCATGGCGTGGATCGACCCCTGTTCCGCAGTGGATCCACGCCATGCGTGGATCCACTGGGTGGTGACCGGTCTCAGCCTGCCGCGCTGAGCGGCGGGGTCCCGGCAGCCAGCTGCGGCCAGCGCTTGAGTACGGCCGCGCGGATGCCTGCGGCGTCGATGCCGGCTTCGGCCAGCAGGTCCTCGCGGCTGGCGTGGTGCTGGTAGCTGTCGGGCAGGCCCAGGTGCAGGATCGGGCGCAGCACGCCTTCGGCATTGAGCAGCTCACCGACGCCGGAGCCGGCGCCACCGGCCACCACGTTGTCTTCGATCGTCACCAGCCCCTCGTGCTGGGCGGCGACAGCCAGCACCAGCTCGCGGTCCAGCGGCTTGATGAAGCGCATGTTGACCACGCTCAGGCCCAGTTCGCGGCCAACCTGTTCGGCGGCGGCCACGGTGCTGCCGAAGGCGAGCAGGGCGATACGACTGCCCTGCAGGCGCAACTCGCCCTTGCCGATCGGCAGGGTGGACAGGTCGGTGCCGGCAGCCACGCCGGTGCCGGTGCCGCGCGGATAGCGCACGGCGGCCGGGCCCGGGTGCTGCAGGCCGGTGCTGAGCATCTGCCGGCACTCGGCTTCATTGGATGGCGCCATCACCACCATGTTCGGCACGCAGCGCAGGAAGCTCAGGTCGAGGTTGCCGGCGTGGGTCGCACCGTCCGGGCCGACCACGCCGGCGCGGTCGATCGCGAACAGTACATCCAGGTCCTGGATGGCCACGTCGTGCACCAATTGGTCGTACGCGCGCTGCAGGAAGGTCGAATAGATCGCCACCACCGGCTTGCCACCCTGGGTCGCCATGCCGGCGGCCAGCGTGACCGCGTGCTGTTCGGCAATCGCCACGTCGAAGTAGCGCTGCGGGTATTCCTTGCTGAAACGCACCAGGCCGGAGCCTTCGCGCATCGCCGGGGTGATGCCGTACAGGCGCGGCTCGGCGGCGGCGGCATCGCACAGCCAGTCGCTGAACACGTCGGTATAGGTGGGCTTCTTGGCGCCAGCCTTGGCCACCAGGCCCTTGTCCGGATCGAACGGACCCACCGCGTGGTAGCCGATCTGATCGCCTTCGGCCGGCTCGTAGCCCTTGCCCTTTGTCGTCATCACGTGCAGCAGCTTCGGGCCCTTGGAGGCGCGCAGCGTCTTCAGCGTGGACAGCAGGGCGGGCATGTCGTGGCCGTCGATCGGGCCGGTGTAGTGGAAACCCATTTCCTCGAACATCGTGGACGGCACGAACATGCCCTTCCAGTGTTCTTCCCAACGCTTCACGAAGCGCGCCGGGTTGTTCTTCTTGTCGCCGAGGATCTTCTTGCCGCCTTCGCGCAGTGCATTGAGCGTGCGGCTGCCGGTAGCACGGCCGAGCATCTTGGTCAGGCCGCCGACCGCCTCGGAGATCGACATGTTGTTGTCGTTGAGGATCACCAGCAGATTCGGTTCCGGCTCCATGCCGCCGGCGTGCATCAGCGCTTCGAAGGCCATGCCGGCGGTCATCGCACCGTCACCGATCACCGCAACGACCTGGCGGTTGTCGCCTTCGGACTGGCGAGCGATGGCCATGCCGAGCGCGGCCGAGATCGAGGTCGACGAATGGCCGACGCCGAAGGTGTCGTACTCGCTCTCTTCACGCTTCGGGAACGGTGCCACGCCGTCCTTCTGCTTGACGGTGTGGATCTCGTCGCGGCGACCGGTCAGGATCTTGTGTGGGTAGGTCTGGTGACCGACGTCCCAGACCAGCTGGTCCTGCGGGGTCTGGTACAGGTAGTGCAGGGCCACGGTGAGTTCGATCACGCCCAGACCGGCGGCGAAGTGGCCGCCGCTCTTGCCCACCGACTCGATGAGGTAGGCACGCAGTTCGTCGGCGACCGCCCTCATTTCGGATTCGTCGAACGTGCGCAGGTCATCCGGTGTCTGGATGCGCGCGAGGCGGGGATAGCGGGCAGAGTCGATCATCATGTTCGCACTTGTTCTGAACGCCCATTTTCGCCCTCAAACGGGGGTGGGGCAAGCAAACGCCGCCGCCCGTGACAGGACGGTGAGGGTTGCATTTTCGGCGGTTCAGGTGCTCAGTTTTGAACGCTTCGGCAATTGCGCCTTCAGGAAGGCCATCTGGTCGGCCAGGATGTTGCGGTTGGACAGGATCAGATGCTCGATCCAGCTGGGCCGGTAGGGCACCGCCAGCAGGGGCATTCCGGCCTGCTGCGGGGTGCGGTCGCTCTTGCGTGAATTGCAGTGGAAGCAGGCGGTGACCACGTTTTCCCAGCAGTCCAGCCCGCCCTTGGACAGCGGCATGACGTGGTCGCGGGTGAGCGTGGGGCGGTTGAACTGCTGGCCGCAGTACATGCACAGGTGGGCGTCGCGGGCGAACAGGGCCGGGTTGGTCAGGTTCGGCGTCGGGTCGATCGCGCGGGAGCGGGCGTGGCCGCGCGCGGCGATGATCGGGTGCAGGTCCATCCCGCTCTGCAGGCCGCTGAAGCGGTTGGTGCCGCCATGGATGTGCAGGCAGGGATCGCCGAGTGTCCAGGCGACGGCTTCGCGGGCGTAGAGGCACGCCGCATCCTGCCAGGTGATCCAGTCCAGTACGCGTCCGTGGGCATCAAGCGAGAGCAGCCGGACCGAACCGGGGCGATGCAACGTCGTGGCGTTGGGCGATGCTTCGGCGCCCGGAGCAGAAAACGGAGCTCCGGCTTCGATCAGACCCAAGCGTGTAGTGTCTGTCTCCATCGGGAGAACAGCTTATACCTGAATGTTGACGATTTGTGTATCGCCCGTCGGCGATACGCAAATCGTCAACATTCAGGTCCGCGCATTCCGCATCCCAGCCCGCCGATGGCGGGTTGGGATGCCCACGCATTCCTCCTATCCCCTGCGCCGCCGGCGCGCCCCCCTTAACAAAGGGGGGCTTTTCTCCAGGTGGATTTCGGTGGTTTTCATCCACGCATGACGTGGATCTACGCAGATCGCGGGGAACTGTCAGAGGCGGGGAGGTGTGGGGTGGCAGGACCGTTGGCGCCATGGATGGCGCCATCGAGCCCCCAGGGATGGGTTTACGGCGTGTCCTGCCAGCCCACACCGCCCCGCCATCCACCGGGATCCAGCTGTTGCTTTTGCGGTTGCCGGCCAGCGGCCGGCACTACCGCGGCAGCCCGGCTCAGGCGCCGAAGCGCTCGTCGTCCATGGCCATCAGCGGGGCGGCGCCGGCCTGGATGGCGGCGGCGTGGCTGAGCGTGCGCGGCAACACGCGGGCGAAGTAGAACCGCGCGGTCTCGCGCTTGCCTTGGGCGAAGGCGGCGCCGTGCGCGCTGGCATCGGCGGCGGCCACGCTGCGGGCCCACCAGTAGGCCAGAACCACGTACCCCGAATAGAACAGGTAGTCGTAGCTGGCCGCACCCAGTTCGTCCGGGTTGGCGGCCGCGCGCTGCAGCACGTCCAGGGTCAGCTTGCCCCATTCGGTGGCCTTTGCGCGCAGCGGGCCGATGAACTCGGCCAGCGCTTCGTTGCCCTCGTGTTCCTTGGCGAAGGCTTCGATCTCGGCCAGCATCAGCTTCAGGCCGGCGCCCTGGCTGGACGCGGTCTTGCGGCCGATCAGGTCCAGTGCCTGGATGCCGGTGGTGCCTTCATAGAGCGTGGTGATGCGGGCGTCGCGCGCCAGCTGCTCCATGCCGTGCTCGCGGATGTAGCCGTGGCCACCGAAGCACTGCAGGGCGTTGTAGGTGTTCTCGATACCCCACTCGGTCTGGCAGGCCTTGGAGATCGGGGTGAGGAAGCTCACCAGGGTGTCGGCGCGCTCGCGCTCGGCGGCGTCCTCGGCATGGTGGGCGACATCGATCAGGGTGGCAGCGTGCAGGGCCAGCAGGCGGCTGCCCTCGACCAGCGACTTCACCGTCAGCAGCATGCGACGCACATCCGGGTGGACCAGGATCGGGTCGGCCGGCTTGTCCGGGAACTTGGCGCCGCTGAGGGCGCGCGACTGCAGGCGCTCACGGCTGTACTTCAGCGCGTTCTGGTAGGCGCGCTCGGACAGGCCAATGCCCTGCAGGCCCACACCCAGACGCGCGGTGTTCATCATGGTGAACATCGCCTGCAGGCCCTTGTGCGGCTGGCCGACCAGGTAACCCTGCGCACCATCGAAATTCATCACGCAGGTGACCGAACCCTTGATGCCCATCTTGTGCTCGATCGAGCCGCAGCGCAGTGCGTTGCGCTCGCCGACGTTGCCGTCGCGGTCGACCTTGAACTTGGGGGTGACGAACAGCGAGATGCCCTTGGCGCCCGGAGGGGCGTCAGGCAGCTTGGCCAGCACCAGGTGCACGATGTTGCCGGTCAGGTCGTGCTCGCCGGCGGTGATGAAGATCTTGGTGCCGGTGATCGCGTAGCTGCCATCGGCATTCGGCTCGGCCTTGGTCTTGAGCAGGCCCAGGTCGGTGCCGCAGTGCGGTTCGGTCAGGCACATGGTGCCGGTCCAGCGGCCTTCGATCAGCGGCTTGAGGAAGGCCTCGTGCTGCCAGGCTTCGCCGTGCTGCTTCAGCGCTTCGATGGCGCCGTGCGAGAGCAGCGGGAAGTTGCCCCACGCCAGGTTGGCGGCGTTGATCATTTCGTTGAGCGGCACGCCCAGGGTGTGCGGCAGGCCCTGGCCGCCCAGTTCCGGCGAGGCGGTCAGGCCGGTCCAGCCGCCATCGACGAACTGGTCGTAGGCCTGCTTGAAGCCAGGCGGGGTGGTCACTTCACCGGTGGCCTGGTCGAGCACGCAGCCGATCTCGTCGCCGACGCTGTTGAGCGGGGCCAGCACGGTGGCGCTGAAGCGGCCGGCTTCTTCCAGCACGGCATCGACCACGTCGGCGGTGGCGTCGGTGAAGCCCAGGCGGGCGAACAGGGGTTCGACCTTGAGCACGTCGTGCAGGGCGAAACGGAGGTCGGAAAGCGGGGCGGTGTAGCTGCTCATCGGTACGTCTCGATTTGATCAGGGACAGGGGGAGCGGCGCCGGGCGCCGCGGCGGAAAGCGGGAGTCAGCGCAGCACGCCCGGCAGGCCCGGGGCCTGGTTGAGGGTGCTGCGGCTGCTGATGTCGAAGCTGCGCTGCTTCTTTTCCTGCGGCGTGGCCGCCACCGTTCCCTTCAGGCCGTAAGCCAGGGTGCGGTTGCTGGCCAATGCGTCGGCCACCACCAGGCGCGCGGCCGAACTGGGCACGAGGTCGACCTGGATGACATCGGCCGAGGTGCCGCCGATGGAGATGCCCGGCTTGGCCTGCAGGGTGCCGGCGTCGCTGTCGCCGACGGTCAGTGCCAGCGCGACGTCATCGAAGGTCATTGGCATGGAGCTGTAGTTCTGCAGGCGCAGGGCCACGGTCCAGTTGCCGTCGGCGCGCACGGTCAGCTGCTGCAGGCTGGCCGCCGGTTCCGAAACACGCTTGACGATGCCGTTGTTGCAGGCAACAAGGGCGAGGGTGCACAGGACGATCAAGGCGATACGGAAACGGTGGAGCATGGGCGCAGGTCCTCTGGAGGGGTGCGTTGGATAAGCATACTACGGCGTATGGTCGTTTGGATCGCCTGTGGCGACCCGTCGCAGAGGGTAGCGCGTGAAGATGGCGGCCGGGCGTGCGCGGCGCCGGATGGCGCGCGCGTGGTGCGCCGGATGCGGGGAGGTTCAGTCGGCGGGTGTATCGCGAATCGGGGCCATCAGGCGCAGTGGGCCGAGGTCGTAGCCCATGGCTTCGGCTTTTTCTTTCAGCTGTTCGAACCGGGCGCGATCCATTTCCGGCAGGCGCGAGAGAATCCACAGGTACTTGCGGTCCGGTTCACCGACCAACGCCCACTGATAGTCCGGATCCAGTGCCAGGACCCAGTAGTCGGCCCAGACCAGCGGCACCCAGCTCAGCCAGTCCGGCACGAAGCGCACCTGCAACTGGCCGGGATGGCCGGCGACCGGGCGTGCTACGCCTTCAGCAACCACACGTTCTCCGTCGCCGTTGCGGCAGGCGTTGGTGACACTGATGCGGCCATCGCGGCGCAGCCCGTAGTTGGCGGTGATTTCGCCGACGCACTGCTTCTGGAATGACACCGGAAGATGCGCGATCTCGTGCCACTGGCCGGCATAGCGATCGATGTCCAGCGTGTCGACCGCGCGCACCGGCTCGGCGGCGATCACCGGCAGGGCGGCCAGCAGCAGGCAGGCGAGCAGGGCGGGGCGCAGAGGCATCGACAGGCTCCAGGCAGGAGTCTGGAGCGTAGGTGCCGCGGCGCGCGGCGGTGTAAATGTTTCGTCAACCGGACGGCGGTGGGCTGGCATGTATCGAGGCCAGGCGTGGATCGCAGATCGCAGACAAAAAAAGACCTGCATTTCTGCAGGTCTCTGAAGATGGTGGCCGAAGACGGAATCGAACCGCCGACACGGGGATTTTCAATCCCCTGCTCTACCAACTGAGCTACTCGGCCACATGTTTCGTTGCAGCGAGGTCGCTGCCAAGGACGCGTATATTACGGAGGTCGCCTGCCTTCGGCAAGCGTTTTGCCAAGATTTCTTCACATTGCCGTCTGCGCGCGCGCAAGTGCTTGATCCTCCGTTGTGGGGCGGGGCGTGGCCAATCGATCATGGCCTGCGGTGGAAATCAGCAGGTCGCCGCGATCGCCAAAGCTGCAGGGGCAAGGGGGGCGCCGGACCCGCGCGGGTCCGGGCAATGGAACGCTGTTTTCGTGGCCGCCATCGGGGATCGCCGCGGCGTAGTGTCGGCAGTCCTTTCCCAATGCTGGCAACAGCAGAGACCTGGCCATGTCCGATTCCTCGACCACCTCCCGCATCGTGCTTGCGTCGCGTCCGCAGGGGGCGCCAAGTGCAGCCAATTTCCGCCTGGAAAAAGTTGCGTTGCCGTCATTGGCCGCTGGCGAGGTGCTGCTGCGCAACCGCTACCTGTCGCTGGACCCGTACATGCGCGGACGCATGGACGAGGGCCCGTCGTACGCCGCGCCGGTGGCGGTGGGCGAGGTGATGGAAGGGCAGACCGTGGCCGAGGTGCTGCAGTCCAATGCCGAGGGCGTGGCCGCAGGTGAGCTGGTGCTGGCGCCGGGTGGCTGGCAGACCCATGTGGTGCTGCCGGCCAAGGCACTGGGGCGCCGGCTGGATCCGGCCGGGCTGCCGCTGAGTACGGCGCTGGGGGTATATGGCATGCCCGGCTTCACCGCCTATTCCAGCCTGCATGAAATCGCCCGTTTGAAGCCGGGCGAGACGTTGGTGGTGGCTGCCGCGACCGGGCCGGTGGGTGCGACTGTGGCCCAGCTGGCCAAGCTGCAGGGCGCGCGCGTGGTCGCCATCGCCGGTGGCGAAGCCAAGCGTGCCTATCTGCAGACGCTGGGCGTGGACGTGGCGCTGGATCATCGCGCCGCTGATTTCGCCGCCCAGCTGCGCGCAGCGGTTCCTGCGGGTATCGACGTGTATTTCGAGAACGTGGGCGGGCACGTGCTGGATGCAGTGCTGCCGCTGCTCAACGATTTCGCCCGCATTCCGGTGTGCGGCACCATCGCCACCTACAACGAGCGCGGCGTCGAGCAGCCCGGTCCGGACCGGTTGCCCGCACTGTTCAGCCAGATTCTGCGCCAGCGCCTGACCGTGCGCGGTTTCATCGTGCACGACTTCAACCACCTGTGGCCGGACTTCGAACGCGAGATGCCGCAGTGGCTGCGCGATGGCCGCATCCAGTACCGCGAGGATGTGGTGGAAGGGCTGGAGAATGCGCCGGAGGCGTTCTTCGGGCTGCTGAAGGGGCACAACTTCGGCAAGCTGGTGGTGAAGCTGGATTGAGGGCTTGGCGGTGTGCCGACCAAGGTCAGCACCTACCGGAAGCTGGGCGTGCCGACCAAGGTCGGCACCCACGTCAGGCAGTCGAGGCCTTTTCCCGGCGCAGCAGTTCGCGCTTGCGCGCTACACCCCACGCATAGCCGGACAGGTCCCCATCGCGACGTACGACGCGGTGGCAGGGAACTGCCACCGCCAGCGGGTTGCTTGCGCATGCACGTGCTACGGCACGGCTCGAGCGGGGCGCGCCGATGCGTGCGGCGACATCCGCATACGACGCGGTCTGCCCGCGCGGAATCTGCTGCAGCGCCTGCCATACCCGCTGCTGGAACGCGGTGCCGCGGATGTCCAGCGGCAGCGTGGCGCCCCGCGTGGGATCCTCGACCAGGCCCACCACCTGTGCCACCAGTTGTTCATAGCCCTGGTCGGCGCCGACCAGTTCGGCCTGGCGGAAGCGTTGCTGCAATGACTGCAGCAGCGTCTCCGGATCGTCGCCGAGCAGGATCGCGACCACGCCGGTGGCACTGCTGGCCACCAGCACGCTGCCCAGTGAGCTTTCGGCAAGCGCGAAGTGGATGACTTCGCCACGCCCCCCTGCGCGCCATTGCTTGGGAGTCATGCCCAGCAACTTCGGTGCGTTCTCGTAGAAGCGTCCGCTGGAGCCGAAGCCGGCATCGTGGAAAGCGTCGGTGATGCGTTCCTGATGTTCCAGCCCGGTGCGCAGGCGGTCGGCGCGCAGCGCGGCAGCGTACTGCTTCGGGGTCAACCCGGTTGCTTCCTTGAAAAGGCGATGCAGGCGGGTTGGGCTGCAACCCGCGATCCCGGCCAGTTCCTGCAGCGAGGGCTCGTCGTGGCTGGCCTGAAGGTGGCGGCAGACCCGTTCGACGCGGGCATCGAGGGCGGTGGTGGCGGTACTGTCCATGGCCGGATTCTGGCACGCGCCGGTGCTGCGGAAACTCCGTTTCCTGCACCGATGGGCCAGGCCCGGAAACGGGGTGTTGGCAGGGGAGAGGCGCGGCATCGTGGCGGCCACTTCACAACCGGTACCACGACCATGCGCCTGAACAACAAGATCGCTCTCATCACCGGTGCCAGCGCCGGCATCGGCCGCGCCAGCGCCCTGCGCTTCGCTGCCGAAGGGGCAAAGCTGGTGCTCAACGCACGGCGGCCGGAGCCGCTGCAGGCGCTGGCCGAGCAGATTCGCGCCGCCGGTGGCGAAGCCGTGGTACATGCCGCCGACGTGGCCGACCCGGGTACGGCGCAGGCGCTGGTCGATCTGGCCCAGCAGTCATTCGGCGGCCTGGATATCGCCCTCAACAATGCCGGCATGCTTGGCCCAGGCGTGCCGGCGGCGGAGTTCCCGGTGGACGCCTGGCGCGAAGTGATGGCGACCAATCTGGATGCCGCCTTCCATGCGGCACGCGCGCAGTTGCCGGCACTGCTGGCGCGCGGCGGCGGCTCGCTGGTGTTCGTCGGTACCTTCGTCGGCCACACCGTGGGATTCCCGGGCATGGCGGCCTATGCGTCGAGCAAGGCCGGGTTGATCGGCCTGAGCCAGGTGATCGCTGCCGAATACGGCGCGCGCGGCGTGCGCAGCAACGTGCTGCTGCCCGGTGGCACCGATACCGAGATGGGGCGGCAGGCCGCACCCACCGGGGATGCCCGCGACTTCGTGCGCTCGCTGCACGCACTGAAGCGCATGGCCGAGCCGGAGGAGATCGCCAACGCGGCGCTGTTCCTGGCCAGCGATGAAAGCAGTTTCGTTACCGGAACCGCGATGCGTGTGGAAGGTGGGGTGTCGATCACACGTACCTGAGCGGGGTCAGGAGCGTGGCGCGTAGCGGATACCGCTGCTGGCCATGAAGCCTTTCGGATCGAAACGGGCCCAGGCTTCGCCCCAGCCGAACCGGGCGTGGCCGCCGGCCAGCTTGCGACCCAGCGCCGCACCCAGGGTGCGGCGCATGAAGGCGACTTCGGCATCGATCGCGGCCTGGGTCGGCCAGCCGTCTTCCAACGTTGCACCGGGTAGATCGACGCCCATTGTCACCATGTCGAGCTGTTGCCCGTGGAAGCACAGGCTGATGCCAGCGGGCGCACCGCCCAGGCTGAGCTGGTGCAGGCTGAGCCAGTGATAGCCGGTGCCGACATCGCGCTCTCCTCGCATCAGCGTGGCAAAGTCGATGCGCGCCTCCTCCAGTGACAGGGTGGGGCAGATCAACGTCGGCAGGTTGCCGAGCTGGATGCTGCCGTCTGTCGCATTGAGGAGCATCGGCAACGCGTGGGCTGCGTGCTGGGCAGAAGAGGGCATGGCATACCGGTGGGCGTGGTGCCCCGGATTCTGGCTGCGCGGAGCCGTGGCGGCAAGCCATTGCCTGCACATGACGTTGGCGCAGGACTGACCTGCGGCTTACCCGGCAACCTCTAACGTGGTGGGCAACGTGGGCCCGCCGCCGGCGTGGGAGATTTCAATGAACGAGCGAGGCAAGGATCAGGACCCGAAGCAGGGCATCCAGGAAAGCCGCCAGGACAGGAAGCAGGACGATGTGGCCAAGCAGCGGCCGGGGCAGCGCGATCAACAGGTGCGCGATAGGCACTCGCGCAGTCCACATCGCAAGGATGGCGGTGAGGAGCCGGCCTGAGCCCCGGGTGCTGAAAAGAAAAAACCCGCAGATCGCGGAGATCTACGGGTTCTTTCCGAATAGTGGTGGAGCCAAGGAGGATCGAACTCCTGACCTCGTCATTGCGAACGACGCGCTCTCCCAGCTGAGCTATGGCCCCACGGCAGGCTTTCAGTGTAGCGCTGCCCGGCGGGCTTGCCAAGCGTCGGGCCGGACCGGAACAGCGGCAGCCGTGCAGCCACCACCGTCCCACACTGATTCAGGCCAGGGCCTGGCGTAGCAGGGCGCCCGCGCGCTGTACCGCCACGCCGGTAGAAACAGCCACCCCCTGCAGGTGGATGCAGGCATGGATCATCCCGGGCAGTTGCTCCAGCGTGCAGGCGATACCCTCGGCCTGCAGGCGATGCGCGTACTGCTCGGCTTCGTCGCGCAGCGGGTCGTGCTCGCAGCTGAGTACGGAGGCTGGCGCCAGCCCCTGCAGGTCTGTTGCCTGCGCGGGCGAGGCCAGTGACGGCGGCTGATCCAGATTACCCAGATAGGCCTGCCAGCAGCGCTGCATCAGTTCGGCGCTGAGGTAGTAGCCCGTGGCGTAGTCGCGGTAGGAATCGCTGCCCATGCCGGCATCCAGCGCCGGGTACAGCAGCAACTGGTGGCACGGTTGCGGCAGGCCGAGATCGCGCAGCAGCAGGCAGCAGGCGGCGGCCAGATTGCCACCGGCGCTGTCGCCGCCGATCGCCAATCGCTGCGGGTCCAGCCCGAGGCGCTCGGCGTTGTCCTGCAGCCACGACCAGGCATCGGCAACGTCGTGCAGCGGCACCGGGAACGGGTGTTCCGGCGCCAACCGGTAGCCCACGGCCACAATCACGCAGCCACTGGCATTGGCCAGCGCACGGCAGGGACCGTCATAGACCGCCAACGAGCACTGGAACCAGCCGCCGCCGTGGGCGAACAGCAGGGCCGGCGCTGGTCCGTCGGGCAAACCTTCCGGTGTGTAGAGGCGGACGTCCAGCGCCTGCCCGTCGCGTGCGATCACCGTGTGTTCGATCACATGCGCAACCGGCTGCGGCGCACCCTGCAACTGTGGCAGCGCGCTCTCGCTGATCGCCCGCAGTTCGCGCAGCTCCTCCGGCAGCGGATGCGCCGCGACGGCGTCGACAAACTGCTGCAGCGCCGGTTCAAGCTGCATGGCGCACCTCCTGCAGGAACGGCAGAAGCTGCGCCAGGAACGCCTGCGGCGCTTCTTCCATGATGAAGTGGCCGCAGCCCGGCACGATGCTGCCGCGCACGTTGTCGGCGTGCGGTTGCAGGGTCAGCATCGGCGCATCGGCGGTGGCGTGCTCGGCGCCGATGGCCAGCACCGGCATCGCCAGCCGGCGCTGTGCACGTTCCTTGTTCTGGCGGATGGTTTCCGGGATCGCGCGGTACCAGGCGAAGCCGGCCCGCAGTGCGCCGGGGCGGCTGTAGGCGGCGATGTAGGTGTCGGCAGCCACCGCGTCACGGCGGTACGACCAGCGGTCGAACATGAACTCCAGGTAGGCGCGTTCGCGGCCACTGATCAGTGCTTCGGGCAGGTCCGCGACCTGGTTGAACATGAAGTGCCAGAGGAAGATGTTGTCGGCCGGGGCAGCGAAGATGCTCGGTTCCGGCGCCAGGCCGGGAATCACCGCTTCGGTAACCGCCAGCTGGCGCACCGCCTGCGGCTGGTCGCTGGCCAGTGCATAGGCAATCCACATACCGATGTCATGTCCGACTACCTGGTAGCGCTCGTGGCCCAGCGCCTGCATGGTCTGGTGCAGGACGGCGGCGGCACTGCCGGTGTCGTAGCCGTGGCTGGGGCGATCGGATTCGCCGATGCCCGGCGGATCGACCGCGATGGCTTCGAAGCCGGCTTCGGCCAGGGCGTGCAGCACATGGCGCCAGGCGTACCAGGTCTGCGGCCAGCCGGGAATCAGCAATACGGGTTCACCGTGACCCGCGGACACGCAATGCACGCGCTGGCCGTCGATGCGCAGGTAATGGTGGCGCAGGGGAGCGTCGCCGGCAGCGCCAGCGGAAAGAGAAGTGGTCATGAGGGAGTGCTCCGTTGGGGCTCAGGCGATGCCGAGCATCTGCTGCATCTGCGCGGTGCTGATCGGTGCACCGGCGAAGTCGTCGAAGATCTTGTCGGTGACCGGAATGATGTGGTCGTGGATGAATGCAGCGCCTTCGCGCGCGCCGGCTTCCTGGTCCTTCAGGCAGCACTCCCATTCCAGCGTCGCCCAGCCCTGGTAGTCGTACTGGGCCAGCTTGGAGAAGATCGACTTGAAGTCGACTTGGCCGTCGCCCAGCGAGCGGAAGCGGCCGGCGCGCTCGGTCCAGTCGGCGTAGCCGCCATAGATGCCCTGGCGGCCGCTGGGGCGGAACTCCGCATCCTTGACGTGGAACATGCGGATCAGCGGGTGGTAGATGTCGAGGTACTCCAGGTAGTCCAGCTGCTGCAGCACGAAGTGGCTGGGATCGAACAGGATGCGGCAGCGCTGGTGCTGACCGACGCGCTCGAAGAAGCGCTCGAAGCTGGTGCCGTCATGCAGGTCTTCGCTGGGGTGGATCTCGTAGCAGAGGTTGATGCCGTTGTCCTCGCAGGTATCGAGGATCGGCCGCCAGCGTCGCGCCAGTTCATCGAAGGCCGCGTCGATCAGGCCCGGCGGGCGCTGCGGGAACGGGAACAGGTAGGGCCAGGCGAAGGAGCCGGAGAAGGTGCCCATGTCCTGCAGGCCCAGTCGGCGCGAGGCACGGGCTGCCAGGTGCAGCTGCTGCTGCGCCCATTCGCTGCGGGCCTTCGGGTTGCCGCGCAGTGCTTCCGGGGCGAAGCCATCGCAGAGTTCATCGTAGGCCGGATGCACGGCCACCAGCTGGCCGAGGATGTGGGTGGTGAGCTCGCTGACCTGCAGGCCGTGCTCGGCGAGGGTGCCGCGGATGTCATCGCAGTAGTCCTGGCTGTCGGCGGCGGTGGCCAGGTCGAACAGGCGTGCATCCCACGCGGGAATCTGCAGGGCCTTGAAACCGTGGCCGGCGGCCCACGCGGCAATGCCGGCAAGTGAGTTGAAAGGGGGCTGGTCTCCGGCGAACTGCGCCAGGTGCAGGCTGGGGCCCTTGAGGGTCTGCATGTGTTGCTCCAATTGTTTGTCGGTCGACAAAGAATAGGCGCGACCCTCGCGGTGGTCAACACCCGCGTTACACTGCGCGCCTCACTGGAGCAGGCAGGCAGATGGCAGGGCGACCGCGCGAATTCGACAGGGACCAGGCGTTGCGCAAGGCGATGCTGCTGTTCTGGCAGCACGGCTATGAAGGCACGTCGATGTCGGCACTGGTCGAAACGCTGGGCATCGCGTCGGCGCGCATCTACGCCGCGTTCGGCAGCAAGGAGCAGCTGTTCCGCGAAGCCGTGGCGCTGTACGAAGAGGGCGAGGGCGGTTTCGCGCCGCGCGCGCTGGAGCAGGCAACATTGCGTGAGGCGATCGGTTCGATGCTGCGCGAAGCCGTGCTGACCTACACCCGTCGCGGGCGCCCGCATGGTTGCCTGGTGGTGTCCTCGGCCAGCAGCGTGTCGCCCGATGGCGAAGGCGTGCGGGACTGGCTGGCCAGCCATCGTCGCCAGCGCACGGCGGCGATCATCGCGCGGCTGCAGCAGGCGCAGGCCGAGGGGGAGCTGGCCGACGACGCGGCGGTGCAGGCGCTGGGCGACCACTTCGCCACGGTGCTGCATGGCATCTCGGTGCAGGCGCGTGACGGCATCAGCCGCGAGCGCCTGCTGGCGATGGTCGATGTCGCGTTGACCCCGCTGCCCTGAGTCAAGCCTTCAGGGCGTGCGGAATGCCCTGTAACTGTGCCGAAAGCGCTTGTTTCGCCGGGTTTGGGTGCTGCGCAACGAAATCGTAACAATTTGGGGGATAATGGCCGCTTGCGCAGTTTTCCTCCTTTTTGCCGCCCGGCCCGCGCAGGCCGCTCGGACGCCTCCTCAGAGCATTGCATGCCCTCCCATACCGATTCCCGCCGCCTGTCGGGTCTGTCGTCTTCCCTTGTTTCCTTCCGCCGCCACCCGCTGGCACTGGCCTGTGCCGGTCTGGCCCTGGTCGGCAGCTTCGGCGCCGCCGCGCAGGACAGCGCGCCGACCCCGACCGGCCTGGACACGATCACCGTGACCGCCGAACACCGTGAGCAGAACCTGCAGGAAGTGCCGGTTTCGGTCGGCGTGGTGCAGGGCGAGCGCATGCGCGACTTCACCGCTGGCGGCGACGACACCCTGCTGGCGCTGTCCGGCCGCGTGCCGAGCCTGTATGCGGAAACCACCACCGGCCGCATCTTCCCGCGCTTCTACATCCGCGGCCTGGGCAATATCGACTTCTACCTGGGGGCCTCGCAGCCGGTGTCGATCATCCAGGACGACGTGGTGCTGGAACACGTGGTGCTGAAGTCCAATCCGGTCTATGACGTGGACCAGGTGGAAGTGCTGCGCGGCCCGCAGGGCTCGCTGTTCGGTCGCAACACCACTGCTGGCATCGTCAAGTTCGACACCCTGAAGCCGACCCAGGACTACACCGGCCGCGTCAGCGCCAGCTACGCCACCTACAACAGCGTGTCGATCGACGGCGGCTTCGGCGGCCCGATCAACGACATCGCCTCGTTCCGCGTGTCGGCCCTGTACCAGCACCGCGACGACTACGTTGACAACACCTACAAGGGCCCGAGCGCCGACGGCACGGTCAGCCCGAAGAAGAACGCCATGGGCGGCTTCGATGACCGCAACGTGCGCGCGCAGCTGCTGCTGACCCCGAGCGACCAGTTCTCGATCCTGGCCTCGGCCCATGCTCGTGATTACGAAGGTACCTCGACCCTCTTCCTGCGCGGTGCGCTGACCAAGGGCTCGAACAAGACCGACGTGCCGCGCGACAAGGTTGCCTACGACGAAGCCGACAACAATCCGCAGGCCTACAAGACCTACGGCGGCTCGGTGAAGGCACGTTACGACTTCGGCGCGATCGACTTCACCTCGATCACCGCCTACGAAACCACCTCCGGCTACAGCCGTGGCGACACCGACGGCGGCGCTGCGGTGAACTTCCCGGTGAACGGCGTGCCGAACGGCTACGGCCAGTCGATGGGCCGCATCCGCGACCTGGACCAGTGGACCCAGGAATTCCGCCTGGCCAGCCATGACGACAGCGCGCTGCAGTGGCAGGCCGGTGCGTTCTACTTCAACGGCAGCGACACCACCGACTTCTACCAGCGCGCCTGGTTCCTGCAGGGCGCGGCACGCAATCCGAACAACTGGGTGCGCCTGCGCAACAAGAACACCTCGTGGGCCGGTTTCGGCCAGCTGAGCTACGCCTTCACCGACAAGTTCACCGTCACCGCCGGCCTGCGCCAGACCAGGGACGAGAAGCACACCCGCCTGCTGAAGACCGCCGACACCGCTGCCGGCGTGGTCACCTACAAGGGCCGCACCGACGTCAAGATGTCCGACACCACCCCGAGCTGGGATCTGAGCGCGATGTATCAGATCACGCCGGACGTGAGCGTCTACGCCAAGGTCGCGCGTGGCTTCCGTGGCCCGACCATCCAGGGCCGTTCGGCAGTGTTCAATGCCGACTTCACCACCGCCGATTCCGAGACGATCCTGTCCTGGGAAGCGGGCGTGAAGAGCAGCCTGTGGGACAACCGCCTGCGCCTGAACGCCACCGCGTTCACCTACACCGTCAACGACATCCAGCTCAACGGCAACGATTCGGACGGCAACGGCGTGCTGTTCAACGCCGACAAGGCCAAGGCCTACGGCTTCGAAGCCGACATGGAGCTGCGCCCGATCCCGAACCTGACCCTGAGCGCCGGCCTGAGCCTGCTGCACAGCGAGATCAAGGACAAGCGCGTCTACGCGCAGGTCTGCGGCCTCAACGGCCAGGTGGTCTGCACCGTCGGCGACCCGACCATCAAGGTCGGTGCCAACACCTTCGCGCAGATCGACGGCAACCCGCTGCCGAACGCGCCGAAGTACAACGTGAACCTGGCCGCCCGCTACGACTTCCCGGTCAGCGACGCCGGCACCATGTTCGTCTCCACCGACTGGAACAAGCAGGGTTACACCAGCTTCGTGCTGTACGACAGCAAGGAGTTCAACTCCAAGGGTGACTTCGAAGGTGGCCTGAAGATCGGCTACTCGGGCAACTACGGTGCCTACGAAGTGGCGCTGTTCGCGCGCAACATCACCAACGAGAAGAACCTCAAGGGTGTGATCGAGAACTACATGGCGGCGGTCTACAACGAGCCGCGCACCGTGGGTGTCTCGCTGAACATGAACTGGTAAGCCTTACCCCGTCGTGTACCGGAAACGGCGCTCATCGAGCGCCGTTTTTCGTTGCTGGCCAGGCATCATCCGTGCTCAAGGCGTGGCGCTGACGCCCTTGCCCAGCGCTGCATCGGACGGCGCACTGGGGCCCAGCACCTGCAGCTGCATCGCCTCCATCCGCTCCAGTACCTTGCGCTGCTTGCCGTTGAGGCCGCGCGAGGTGATTGCGATGTGCTTGCGTGCAGCGTCCAGCGGCGCGGGTTGGTAGTGCACCGTGAAGCGGCGCAGGGCGCATCCCGTCAGCTTGTCGACCGGTGCGCAGTCGTTGGCGTTGAAATCGATATCGCCGTCGGCGGCAACAATGAAGGGGCTGAGCAGGATCTGCCCTTCGCGGGCAGTGAAGGCCAGTGGCGCGTGGGCCTTGGCGATGACCGCCTGGATGCGTACGGCAGGGATGTCTTCAGGGACGATCCTGTCATCCCAGTAGCCTTCGGTCGGGCGCGAGGTTTCGTAGTTCTGGGTGCCCCATGCCACGCAGTTGCCGGAGGCCACATGCACCGAGATGCAGACCTGCTGGGAGTGCTGATCGGTCAGGACGCCGGGTGGTACCCAGACCTTCTTCCAGGAATAGAAACGGTAATCGACGTCGGCCAGGCGGGTGGCGCCGATGTCCTTCGATACTTCGTCCGTGGTCCCCAGCGGCTTCAGCTTGGCCACGCGGGTGTTCAGGCGGTAGTTCTCCGCACCGTTCAGCAGATAGGTGCCCGGCGGAATCAGATGCACCTCGAACACGTCCATCAACACCGTCCGCTGCGGGCCGGTTTCCAGTTCGTTGGTGTTGAACAGCTGCACATAGCCCTGGGAGGGAATATCCTTGTGCTGGAAGGACACCCGCGTCGAGAACCCGGGTAGGTCGGTCGAGCGGTTGCCCAGATGAAAGCCGGGGACCGGAGAGCCGACACCTGGCCCGCCGTTGTGCACGACATACGGGGCCGGCACCAGCACGGCAACCAGACCGTCGCGGGTGGCACCGTCAATGATGTCCACCAGCTTGGCTGTGTTCTCCTTTTCCTGTGCATAGGAAAGCGGTGCGGCCTGCCCAGAGCATGCCAGGCCCAACGTGGTTAGCAGCAGTGCGCAGGCGGTCGCGATCTTGAGGGTCTGCATCGACGTCTCCTTGTCAGTACCGCCAAACCCTAGCACGGCCCCTGCAGGCTTGAGGTGCACGGCGCCGGCGTGGTCCGGCGCCTTGTGCCATCAACGTGCGGGCAGCAGCGCCTGCAGCCGCGACTCCAGTTCCTGCTGGCGCCAGCCGGCCAGTGCGGCTGGCCATTGGCGGCGTTCCAGATAGCTTTCCAGATGCTTGCGCGATGCCAGCACGCCATCCGGCAGGCCCAGCTCGCGGCTGCGTTCAGTCACCGCGTCCTGCAGCTTCTTCACTACCTGCTTGTTGCTGTCGTTGGCGGGCAGTGCCAGCGGTGCCTCGGCCTCATCGGCCAGCGGCGTGGACAGTGCCTGCCAGACCGCGCCTGCAAGCTTGCGCGGCGCCTTCGGGAACTGCTCGAACAGCCTGCCCAGTGCAGTCTCGTCGGCCGGTGGCGTGCGCGCCAGGGTGGCGGCCAGTTCGTTGTCCAGGATCCAGCTTCGCGGGCGGTCGCTGCTGCGTGCCTGCACATCACGCCAGCGCAGCAGGCGCAGCAGGCGGTGCTGTGCGGCCGCGTCGAGGAACTGCGCCGAGCGCATCGCCAGATGCGGCCAGCGGTCCTCGTCGTTGGCGACGCTGGCCAGCAGACGCTCGCCATCGTCGTGCAGCCACTGCTGGCGGCCAAGCGCCTGCAGCTTGGCATCAATGGCGTCATGCAGCGCGAACAGGTGCTCGACATCGTCGGCGGCGTACTGCAGCTGCGACTCCGAAAGCGGGCGGCGCATCCAGTCCGAACGGGTTTCGCCCTTGGCCAGGGCGACGCCGGTGATTTCCGCCACCAGCTTCTGGTAGCCCATGCCGCCGCCGATGCCGGCCAGCGCGGCACCGATCTGGGTGTCGAACAGTGGTCGCGGCAGCACGCCGCACGCCCACTTGAAGGCGACCAGGTCTTCGCTGGCGCTGTGCATCACCTTGGTGATGGATTCATCGGCCAGCCACGGTGCCAGCGCCTCGGTCATGCCGGGAATCAGCGGGTCGATCAGCAGAATGTCCTGCCCGACCGCCATCTGCACCAGGGCCAGCTGCGGCCAGAAGGTGCGTTCACGGATGAATTCGGTGTCCAGGCCGATGCGGGTCGGGCGCTGCTGGAAGTACGCATCCAGCTCGGCGGGGGTGGTGATCCAGGTTGCCACGGTTCAGGGCCTACTACTCGGGTTTGCTCAGGCAGGGGAGAATAGCCTAACGTCGGTGCGCGTCCGTGCCGAAGGAGGCTCCGCTTGCGTTTTCCGTTGTCGTCCGCGCTGTGCACCGCCCTGGCCATGGCCTTGGCAGGCTGCACGCCGTCGCCCCCCACGGCAGCGGACCGGAGTGCCGGGGAGGAGGCGCGCCCGTCCGCGAACGCAGACAGCGACGAGCGCCCGCAGGCCGGGCAGGGCAGCGTGACCATCGCCGGTGAGGATGCCGCCGAGGACGTACAGCAGTGGACGCCGCCGCGGGTGGACCGCCAGGGCCGCAGCCTGGCCCAGTTGCGCCGCGCGGCCGGGCAGGCCTTCACTGAGGGCCGGCTGTATGAGGATGCCGATGCCGCCATTCCGCTGTGGCTGGCAGTACAGGAAGAGGACCCGGATGACCGCCAGGCCCGCCAGGGCCTGCAGCGTGCCCGCCAGCGCCTGCAGCAGCAGGCGGATGCGTTGCTGGTGCGGCCGCTGAAGCAGCGCGAGGCGCTGGCCGAGGCCAGCCGCCAGGCGCTGGTGCTGCTGACCCTGGCGCCCAAGGACGAGAAGGTACGCGCACTGCAGGGTCGGGTGGAGCTTGCCCAGCGGGTGGTCGCTTACAACCGCGCCGGTGAAGAGGACCTGCGCGCGGACCGGATCGGCGAGGACGGGGATGGCGCCATCGGCAACTTCCGCGAGGCGCTGGCACTGGACGAGAACAACAGCCGTGCACGGCAGGGACTGGCCGCGGCCGAAAGCGGGTTGATCCGTCGTGCCGAGGACGCTGCTCGCACGCGCGATTTCGCCAGCGCGGGCACCTGGCTGGCCGAAGCCAGCAAGGTGCGCGACTCGTCGCCGACCATTGCCGACGCGTTCGAGCGCATCGAGCAGATCCGTGCGGCGGCATTGCTGCAGTTGCGCGATGACGGCCTGCGCGACCTGTCCACGCCGCAGGGCCTGAAGCCGGCACGCGAGAAACTGGCCGAGGCCCTGCGCATCGCCCTGCCGGGAGACGCGGTGGTGGCCCAGCTGCGTGAGCGCATCGACCTGGCCACCCACTACGGCAGCTTCCGCCCGGGACAGGTGTTCAGCGACGCCATGCGTGATGGCGGACGCGGTCCGCAGATGGTGGTGGTGCCGCATGGCGGTTTCCAGATGGGCGCCGGTGATGCCGAACCGGGTTCGAGCGATGCTGAGCGACCATCGCACTATGTGCGCTTTGATCGAGGCTTCGCGATGGCGATCACCGAGGTCACGGTCAGCGATTTCCAGCGCTACGTGAAGGCCACCAACGCGCGCCCCCGGGCGACGCGGCGTGGCCATTCGGTGGTCTATGACGAACGCAGCGGCAATTTCATCCGCCGCAGCGGCGTGGACTGGCGCTCGGATTACGACGGTGGCCGCGCGATGGCCAATTCGCCGGTGATGCACGTCAGCATCCGCGATGCCGAAAATTATGCGGCGTGGTTGTCCGAGCAGACCGGGCGCAGCTACCGGTTGCCCAGTGAAGCAGAGTTCGAGTACGCGCTGCGCGGCGGCAACAGTGGTCGCTACCCCTGGGGCGATGCGGGCACGCCGCCGCCGGGCAGCGGCAATTTCACCGGCAGCAAGGATGTGTCGCCGTCCGGGCGGCATTGGCACAACGCCTTCATCGGCTATGGCGATGGCTGGTGGGGGCCGGCACCGGTAGGGAGTTTCCAGGCCAATGCCTTCGGCCTGCACGATATGGGCGGCAATCTCAGCGAATGGGTGGCCGATTGCTGGCATGCCAGCTACCGGCGCGCGCCCGCCGATGGCGCCGCCTGGTTCAACCCGGGCTGTCGCGCACGGGTGATCCGGGGGGGCAACTGGGCCAATGCGCCGGAGCAGACCCGCGCCGCCTGGCGGCAATCCCAGGACTCGGATACCACCAACGCGCGCATCGGCTTCCGCCTGGTACGCGGTATCTGATCGGCAGCCGGCTTCACCCGTTGCTGGCATCGGCGCACTAAGATTGCGCCGTGCCCGCCGGCCGGCGGGGCCTGCTGGAAGCCGACCCGATGCGCAACGATCCCTTTTCCCGCCCGCCACAAGGCTCGCAGCGCCGCGGCCTGTTCGGCAACATCCGCTGGTGGGTACTGCTGCTGGCCGCCGGCTACGCGGTCTTCTACTGGTTTTCCAACCGCACGGTGGATCCCTATACCGGCGAGAAGGTGATGATCGACAGCAGCCTGGACGCGCGCCAGGAGACTGCTTTGGGGCTGCAGGCCTACCAGCAGATCCTGTCGCAGGAACGGCCGATGGACCCCAATGCACCGATCGCGCGTGATGTGCGTGACATCGCCCAGCGCCTGATCGCCAAGGTCGATGTGGTGGAGACCGCGCTGGCCCAGGAGCATGGCGTGCAGCCGGCGCACTTCGCGCGGGATTTCCAGTGGGAAGTGAACGTGATTCCGTCCGACCAGGCCAATGCGTTCTGCCTGCCGGGCGGCAAGATGGCGGTCTACACCGGGCTGGTGCCGGTGGCGCGCACCCGCGATGCGATGGCGGTGGTGATGGGCCACGAGATCGCGCATGCGCTGCTGCGCCATGGTGCACAGCGCATGGCCCAGCAGAAGCTGACCCAGATCGGGCAGGTGGCCGGCGCCGCCAGCGGCATGGATGCGCAGCAGCAACAGATGATGATGTCAGCGATGGGCTACGGTTACCTGTTGCCGTATGCACGCAGCCACGAGACACAGGCCGACGAAGTGGGCCTGATGCTGGCGGCGGCGGCGTGCTTCGACCCACGCGAGGCGGTGCCGCTGTGGCAGCGCATGGGCCAGGCCAGTGGTGGCCAGTCACCACCGGAGTTTTCCTCGACCCACCCGAACCCGGGCACCCGCATCCAGAACCTGCAGGCGCTGATGCCGAAGGCACTCGAGTACCGGCAGAAGTTCTGCGAGCAGGCAAAGTAGAGGGTGTTGTTCGGCAGGGCTTGCAGCCCTGCACCTGCCGAA